>CAZJCT010000009.1:0-44301 GCA_964544675.1 uncultured Sphingobium sp. | reverse complement strand
CGCGAGCTTTCCTATTCCGGTGCCGGCAACAAGGTCACGTTCCGTCGGCGCTTACCGATCACCAGCCTAGAACGCCATATGGCGGCGGAGTTGCACCCCGGGTCTGGATCGTCCCCACCAGCCGAACTGTGGGGCAAGATCGCATCGGCGCTTGCGGACGAGCGCGCGCTATTGGCGAGCAAGCGGGTCGAGACCTTTCCCGATGGTGAATGGGCGGCCCTCAATCCCGGGACCGAGGCCAAGCGAATGGGTGGCGGAGATGCCTGGCTGCTGCGCTGTGACCCAGGCCTGATTGTCCGGCCGCGCTCTCGCATCGCGGACGAGCACTTTCTGATCGTGGCCGGTGACCTGTGCGTGGGAAGTCGCTGCTTCTCCACCGGCGACTATCTGTTCAGTCCGGCCGAGGACGAGGGGAACGATCTTCGCACAAACGGCGGCTGCATCGTCCTCGTGTTTTGAGCCCGCTCCGATCAGATGGGGTGGTTGCCGCCCTCCGCTGACGGCATCGCAATGTGCCAGGATAGTGGTGTTGAAGGCCACTGAACGGGAAGGACGGCAACCGTGATGAACGATACGATGATTGGCGTGGACTTGGCAAAGTCTGTTTTCCAGCTTCACGCAGCCTCGCCGACGGGGCAAGTGCTCTTTCGGAAGAAGCTCTCGCGTCCAGCTTTTACGAAGTTCATGGCGGAGCATCCGCCGGTGACCGTTGTTCTGGAGGCATGCGGCAGTGCCCATCACTGGGCGCGCGAGCTGGCTCGATACGGCCATGAGGTTAAGCTGATCGCGGCGCAATATGTGCGGCCCTTCGTGAAGCGGCAGAAGAATGACGCAGCTGATGCTGAGGCGATTGTGATTGCAGCGCAGCGTCCCGAGATGCGCTTTGTCGAGACGAAGACCGCCGAACAGCAGGCACGGGCCATGCTGTTCCGGGCTCGTGTCCGTCTGGTCCGGCAGCGCACCGAACTGGTGAACATGCTCCGAGCCTTTCTCTACGAGCTTGGCCATGTCGTGCCGCAAGGCGTTCATCATCTGCCTCGCATCGCCAACATCGTGGGTGATCGCGACAACGACCTGCCCGAGATTGCCCGAATGGAATGCGACGATTTGCTGGAGCAGATCGCGGCGATGACCGGGCGGATCGCGACCAGTGACCGCCGCATCAAGGCTTTGGCCGGACAGGCGGACATCGCGCGGCGACTCCAGACCATGCCCGGCGTGGGGCCGCTGACGGCGCTGGCGGTCGAGGCGTTCGCACCGCCAATGGAGAACTTCAAATGTGGCCGAGACTTTGCCGCCTGGCTGGGGCTCGTACCCAAACAGCATTCCAGTGGCGGCAAGGAGCGGCTCGGCCGCGTATCCAAGGCTGGGCAGAGCGACATCCGCCAGTTGCTGATCATGGGCGCAATGTCGCGACTAAACTGGATGGGACGTAAATCGATCTCCGACACATCATGGCTGGCCAGCATGCTGACGCGCAAGCCGCGGATGTTGGTGGCAATCGCATTGGCCAATAAGATGGCCCGGATGATCTGGGCCATGTTGACGAATCAGGAAGACTATCGAACCCCGGCAACGGCAATCGCTGCCTAAGTGCAAGACAGCGCAAGGCCTGAACCGGAAAGGGGGGAGTGAGAAGGCGACGACCCGAATGGGCAAAACGATCGAACAGATCTGGACCAGGAAACCCAGTTGAGAGTCCCGAGCTTCGAGCTCGTGAATCAGATTTGGACCTGTTCCGCGGATCACCATACCGGCCAGCGGCTTCTGGAAAACGCCGCAATCAAAGGCCTGACAGAAGACCGCACTCGATCACTTGAACACTCGGTTCAAAACCCTCTTGCTTCACGGGCGGCAACCACAGAAGGCTCTCACAAAATATTCGCCAAAAATATTCAGGCGCCTCTGCATCCACTCGGTCGCTGCGATCCGTAATTCAGGCATCGAACAGGGAAGAACATCGCGGACAAGATTTCCCCGGAAAGAAGCTGCTGTTCGACAGGAATTTCAAGGAGAACCGTCATGAAGAAGATCAATCATCTACTCACCGCGTTTGCGGTTTCCGTCACAGCGATGGGTGCCACCGTTGCCTTCGTTCCCGCCGTCGCCGCCGGAATGGCGTCGGGCAATCCCATGGTTGGCGGCGCGCCGATGTATTCGACCAAGAACATCGTCGAGAATGCGGTCAACTCGCGGGATCACACCACGCTCGTCGCGGCGGTCAAGGCCGCGGACCTGGTCGGTACGCTTTCCAGCCCCGGGCCGTTCACGGTGTTCGCCCCGGTCAACGCAGCGTTCGCCAAGCTCCCAGCCGGCGCGGTCGCGAACCTGCTCAAGCCCGAAAACAAGGGGCAACTCACCAGCGTGCTGACCTATCACGTCGTGCCAGGCAAGATCTCTGCCGCGCAGCTGCGCCAGCGCGTTCAGGCCGGCAAGGGGCGCGCCATGCTCCGCACCGCGCAGGGCGAGAATCTGACCGTCACGCAGATGGGGCGTCGCCTCGTCGTTTCCGATGTCCATGGCGGACACTCGATGATCAGCATCGCCGACGTCAACCAGAGCAACGGCGTGATCCACGTCGTCGATACCGTGCTGATGCCCTGACACCGAGAAGGCGGGGCGTTCCGATGCCCGGGCTCCCCGAAGGGGACGCCCCGCCGACCTGGGAGGCTGCCATGTCCAACCCATCCGTTCTCCATCCACTGCTCGTGCGCATCACGCATTGGGTGAACGCTGCCGCGATGACGGTGATGATCCTGAGCGGCTGGGAAATCCACAACGCGCATCCCATCGCACCTTTCCCCTTTCCGTCCACGATCACGCTGGGCGGCGGACTGATCGGCGCGCTGCAATGGCATTTCGCGGCGATGTGGGTGCTGGCCGCCAATGGTCTCGTCTATGTCACCTACGGCTTCGCCAGCGGACGCTTTCGCCGCAAGTTGCTGCCGATTTCTCCGATGGCCGCCATTCGCGATGCGCTTTCCGCGCTGCGGGGCCACCTGAGCCATCAGGATCTCTTCATCTATAACGGCGTCCAACGGCTCCTCTATGCCGGCGTCGTCCTACTGGGGATCGTCATCGTGCTGAGCGGTCTCGCCATCTGGAAGCCCGTGCAGTTCGGCTGGCTGACTGCGCTGATGGGCGACTTCGACAACGCCCGCATCGTCCATTTCATCGCGATGAGCGGCATAGTGCTGTTCGCGGCCGTGCATGTGCCGATGGCACTTCTGGTTCCGCGCAGCCTGCTCGCCATGATCCGGGGGAGATGATCCATGCCCGATCCTGATACGTCCTATATCCTGCGCGACGCCGCCAGTCGCCTGGATTTGCCGACGCGCCGCCTGTTCCTTCGCCAGGCTCTGGGTCTCGGCACGCTCGGCTTGCTTACCGGTTGCAAGGTTGTCGACGGTTTCAGTGCCGAACAGGCGCTCTCGTCGATGTCCGATTTCAACGACCGGGCGCAGGCCTGGCTGTTCGATCCCGACCGGCTGGCGCGGGAATATCCCGAAAGCGCGATCACCCGGCCGTTCCCGTTCAACAGTTTCTACACGCCCAACTCGCCCGACCTCGCGCCGATGATCGAGGCTGCGGGCTGGGTGCTCAACGTCACCGGCCGAATCGAGCGCAAGTCGGACTGGACGCTGTCCCAGCTCCACGCCCTGCCGCAGTTCACCCAGATCACTCGCCATATCTGCATCGAGGGCTGGAGCGCGATCGGCAAATGGAGCGGTGTGCGACTTTCGCATTTCCTCAAGCTGGTCGGTGCCGATCTGCGATCGAAGTACGTCACCTTCCGCTGCGACGACGAATACGTGACCTCGATCGACATGGCGACCGCTCTACATCCGCAGACGCAGCTCTGCCTGTCGATGGATGGCCAGATCCTGCCCCGCCCTCATGGCTTTCCCCTGAAGCTACGCGTGCCAACCAAGCTCGGCTTCAAGAACGCCAAGCACGTCGGCGAGATCGAGGTCGGGAACGACTATACCGGCGGCTACTGGGAGACCTACGGCTACAACTGGTTCAGCGGGTTGTGATCCAGTGTCTCCTCTCCTCGACACCCCATCATCACAACAGGAGTTGATCCATGAACGTGATCCATCCTCTATATCGTAGCGCCGAGACGTTCGAGACCCACAACGTGCTCGGTATCACGCATCATTATCTTGCTCGCGCCAGCGAAACGGGCGGGGCATTTATGGTTTTCGAAATCGACGTGCCTCCAGGCGCCGCTGTGCCGATGCACAGTCATGAAGTGGACGCGGAAAGCTTCCAGATATTGGAGGGCGAACTCGTTTTCACGACCCCAGATGATCGCCGGATCGCAGGCGCCGGGGAATTCGCCGCTTTTCCGACCGGATGTATCCACGGTTTTGCGAACGAGAGCGGAAAGCCGGCGCGCGCACTCATAGTGCAGGCACCGGGTGTCGAGGCGGAGAAGTTCTTCTTCGCCATGGCCGCTGAACCTCCGGCCGATCCGGAAGTCGCAATGGCCAGAGTCGTCGCGATAGCGCCGGAATACGGCATCATGCCGCATCGGCCCGGATAAATCGGTCGTCAAACCGCCACGCTTCCCAAGGACGCTCCTGCGGGAATGGCATCGATCCGCTGCATCCGATCCGCATTTTCGCGGAGTAGTAGAAGCAGGCAGCGCAAGAGCGATCTGCCCGATTTCACAATCATTCCGAACGGGAGATTCCCTATGCCTGACAATTCAGCCTTTGTTCGCTCGCTCTACGAAGCCTTCGGTCGGGGCGACGTTCAGACCATTCTCGACAACGTCGATCCCGCGATCGAGTGGATCTCCAACGGCAATGGCGAGACAATCCCGTGGGGCGGTGAGCGCAGCGGCCAGGCCGGCGTTGCTTCCTTCTTCCAGGCGCTCGGCGACCATCTTGATTTCGAGGTGTTCGAGCCGCGCCAATTTCTCGATGCCGGAGAGGCGGTGACCGTTCTCGGCCGCAGCCGCGCGCGCTTTAAGACTGGCGGCGGAGGAGTCTTCGACAGTGAATGGGCGCATATCTTCGTCATCAAGGACGGCAAGCTCTCGCTCTTCCGCGAGTTCTACGACACTTCCGCGATCGAGTTGGCACGAGCGATCTAAAGCGGACTGGCGGCCTATGGAAATCCGCCGCCGTCTGCCCTTCTTCACTATCTGAAAAGGCTACTGCCATGAAACCGGATTATCGGTTCTCGCCGCGCACCGGCGAGCCTCCACTCGTGCATGGACTCATCATTGCCGAAGGCAGGCGCTACGCCAATTGGGGCGGACATCGCAGTACGATCCCTGCCGTCTATGCCGAGCCGCTGAGCTACGATGATGTGCAGGCGATCGTTCGCGATGCCGCGCGCTTCCCAGCGCCTGTCAGTCCGGTGGGCTCCATGGCATCCGTCACTGACGCGATCGTCAATGATGGCGGTACGCTGGTGTGCATGCGAAAGCTCGACGAGGTTCTGGGGCTCGAGACCGATACATCGGGCCGCAGAATGGTTCGCGTTCAGGCCGGATGCCGCCTGAAAAAACTCAACACCTGGCTCCAGGCTTACGGAGTTGAAATCCCGTTTCAGGCGGAAATCGGCGAGGCGACCGTCGGCTCGACCGCAGTCGGCGATACCAAGGAATCCTCGCTGAATGGGCCGGGCTATTTTTCCGCACATGTCGTCGGCATCACCTATGTCGATGAGGCGGGGGAACTGCGCATCATTTCCGATCACGCGGATGGCAGGGACTTTCACGAGTTCAAATGTTCCTTCGGACTTTCGGGGATCGTCGTCGAATGTCTGGTAGAGGTGCGGCCCGCGACGCTGTGCCGAACCGATGTTTCGTTCGGCGCTTACGAAACCCCTGAAGATCTCGTTGCCGGGCTCCTGGAAAAGCGCCTTCAATGCGGTGCGCTGCTCGCCATCGTCTTTCTCGACAAGCTCGCCGGCTTCTACGAGCAACGCCATATTGCCGGTGCCGGCGCGACAACGCCCGCGGCGTCACAGCCGGATTGCGAGGCCTATCGTTTGGCCAAAAGGCTCGCGATCCAACATGGCTTCGATGGCGTGGAGGTGCCCCAGCCACAAGGGCTGGTCCATTCAAGAGCCGATTTCGTCAATGAATACTGGCAGCCGACCGTCGACGAGAAACGGCTCGATTTTCAGTATTACGAGCATGACATCACGCAGCTCGAGCGGGTCGTCGCCGAAAGCCATGCATTCACTCTGTCCTTTCAGGCAGAGACTGGCTTCGCCCCGGGCGGTTGGGCGACCTATTTCGTCAACAGACCTGGGATCAAGCTCAAGCCCTTCGGACTCTACTCGGGCGGGCCGGGAGTGTCGTTCTCCTTCGATCCCTTCTACTCGAATCCCGCCGATCCGCTATGGCAGGAGTTCTCCCGTCGCTACAATCAGCTCGCCATCCACCAGCTTGGCGGGCGGGCGTCGCCGATCCAGACGCAATGGCTGCAACAGGGTGATCTCTTTATACCGCGCAAGCTGGCGCGGTCACGCTTTACCACGCCCTATTTTGCGCAATTCCTGGGGTAAAGGCCCGGAGCGGTCAAATCCCTTTGGGACTTCAATCCAGTCGGCGATAACGGTATCGGGAGCGTCATGCTCACCAATCCCGCTAGCCTTGCACCGCTAAACTGGAGCGACTTGGGCCTATCACCTGTTGCTTTCCATCTCGGCCCCCTGGTTATCCGGTGGTACGCGCTTAGCTTTCTAGCCACGTTCCTGCTGGGCCGATGGTATCTGCAGCGCCTATTGCGCGAACCGGATGCGCCGATGGCACCGGCAGCGGTCGATGATCTGCTGGTCTATGTTGTCGTCGGTGTCATCGGTGGCGGACGGCTGGGATACGCCACCTTTTATCACCCGGAACTCTGGGTGCACCCGTTGGAATTGGTTCAACTTTGGCATGGCGGAATGTCCTTTCACGGCGGACTGATCGGGTTGCTGATTGCGCTGGCCCTTTTTTCCCGTCGCTTCGCCCTGCCTTTGCTTAGCATGGCGGATTATGTCGGCTGTGCGGCGCCATTTGGAACAATCCTGGTGCGGCTCGCCAATTTCGTGAATGGTGAACTATGGGGACGGCCTACCGACCTCCCCTGGGGCATGGTCTTCCCGGGAGCGGGGGACGGATTGCCGCGTCATCCCAGCCAGCTTTACGAAGCCTTGCTGGAAGGCGTCATGCTGATGATGTTGCTGGCTTGGCTGTTCTGGCGGACCGGCCTGAAACGCCAGCCAGGCAGGCTGGCCGGGGCGGGCTTGACTTGGTACGCAATCGCCCGCTTCTCGCTGGAATGGGTCCGACAACCCGACTCCGGGCTCGAGCAGCTCTCCTGGGGTCTGACTATGGGGCAGACATTGAGCGTGCCGATCCTGATAGGCGGCCTCTATCTGCTATGGCGTCCGCAGCCGCTCAAGGCAGAGATATTGCGCGCGTAGGTTCGGCCAGCAAGGACCAACATGAAAAGCTCCGACACCTCCTTCGTCTTGATCATCCATGAGGTCGATGACTACGTGGCATGGAAGACGGTGTTCGACGATGCCGCAGTCTTACGGAAGGCTGCGGGCGAAATCGAATATCGACTGCTGGCTTTCGAGAAGGAAGAACGGCGTGTGGTCCACTTTTCGCGTTGGGCGTCTCTGGATGCGGCCCGCACCTTTTTCGAATCGCCGGAGCTAGTGGAAATCAGGCGGATTGCTGGCGTTCGAGCACCCGAGTTCATCTATCTCAACGAGCTTGAAGCCCGACAGCTCTGAAGCTTACCTTCCGAACGCTCTTTGCCCTTCGATCAGCGGCTCGGGAACAACGTGCGCAGTGCCATCGGGCGCGAGATATTCGGTAAAGAGTAGGCATCCGCCATGCGTTTCCATGCGCTGGTGGGTGGCTCCGGCCGGGACACGGACATAGTCCCCCGTGCTGAACCTGCGACCACCGATGTCAAGGTCGCCGGCCATTACGAGAATGTGTTCGTCGAGATCCTCAGGCTGTTCATGCCGCTCCTCCACCGCACCGGGATTGCAGCGAATGAGGATCGCATTTCCGGACCACAGCGGTTTGAACTCGATGCGCGGGCCATGCACCTGCCACTCGCCGTCTCCGCAGTCCTGCACATGCTTGCCGGCGAGCGCGGATCGCTCTCGCTGCATTGCGCCCTCAATGCGTGACCAGTTTGCGGCCGGAAGCCGCGGACCCTGCTTCTTTGGCGCATCCTCTGGCTGAAAGCCTGCGAAAAGCTGCTCGGCCAGACGAATGTGCTCGTCCAGTTCGGTATTGTAGAGCCGTTCGCACGCGACCTCGTCGCGCTCGCCTGGCGAGAGCGAGCCCAGCACATAGGCGGTTGCCCGGTCTTCGATCGACATATCCAAAACTCGTGTTGTCATCGTGTGATATACGCCCCTAATGCCCGGAATGGACGCATGTTCCCCAAAGGGCGTGGGGTCGCGGCCAAGCCCGGCATTCAGCTTTCCATGCAGTGTTTGAGCGATTGCGTGCCCCGGCGGATCCAGCTCTTGACCGTCCCCAGCGGAAGATCGAGTTGCTCTGACAGTTCCGAATGGCTGAGGCCATAGCTGTACATGGTCACGATCGCCCGCGCCTGGTCGGGCGGCAACTGATCCAGGCATTTGCCAAGCTTGGGATCGGGTGGTTCCACTGCCTCGGTCGCCAGCGTGACCATGGTGCCTTCGTCCAGTTCTTCGACCGGCCGGCAGCGGCGGCCCATGTCGAGCGCGGCGTTACGGGCGATGATCCCGATCCAGGTCTTCGCCGATCCGAGGGTGGTGTCGAACCGCGCGGCAGTACGCCACAGTTTGACGAAGGCTTCCTGGACCGCATCTTCCGCCGCCTGCGTGTCGCGCAGGATGCGTAGGGCGATCGCGTAAACCCAGTCGGCCTGGGCTTCATAAAGCAGACGAAATGCCCGCTCGTCGCCTGACGCCATATCCTGCAGCAGCCTCTCGGGGCTGCGAATAGTCGTGATGGTCATGATCCCGCCGCAAGATGATCGCGCTATCAAGCGCGTGCCTGCGTTACGCAGCGGGACGTCCCATCGGATGCAGTCGAAGCGATGATGCTCGAAAAATAAATTTCGCACACCCGCTGCATCCGGTCTCATCCGGCCGCCGGTAATTCCCCTTCGAAGCCCGTCGCGCAGGTGTGACGGAGATCACCATCATGCCGAAGGGGCGTATGATCCAATGAGAAATCGCATGGAATTCAGGCGGGGCGCGAGCCTCGCAGTAGCAGCGCTGATCAGCACCATGCCCCTGTCCGCCGCCTGGGCGCAGGACGCCGAGCCCATGGGCGCGGACGCGCCTGCTCAAACGCCCGACACGGCAGCGCCCCAGGAACTGCTCCCGCCCGCACGCGATGCGAGTTCGGAAGGTCGCGGTTTCCTCTCCAACGGCGGCCGGCTTCTGCTGACCGGTGGCGTTTCGACCATCGAGGGCGCTGGCGGCGGCGGCCTGGTGCCCTGGGCGCTTATCGGCGGCTATGGCACCCGCAACGAACTGGGCGCGAGTGCTTTCGTCACCGGCGTCGACACGCGCGATTTCACGCTCGCGTCCTATGGCGGGGCGATCAACTTCCGCAACCGCGTGGAGCTGTCCATAGCCCGCCAGAACTTCAACCTGCGCGAAGTCGGGAACGCGCTGGCGCTGGGCAATCGCTACACGATCAGCCAGACGATCCTGGGCGCCAAGGTCCGCCTGTTCGGCGATGCCGTGCTGGAGCAGGACAGCCTGATCCCGCAAGTCGCGGTGGGCGTCCAATACAAGATCAATGACGACAAGACCGTCGTCGGCGGAGCGCTGGGCCTCGATCGCAAGGACTTCGATTTCTACGCTTCGGCGACCAAGATCATTCTGTCGAAGAGCCTGCTGCTCAACGCAACCGTCCGCCTGACCCGCGCGAACCAGTTCGGTATTCTCGGCTTCGGTGGGCTGGGCGGCAAGGACCGTGACTACAAGCCGCAGTTCGAAGGTTCCGCCGCCTATCTCATCAGCCGCAAGCTGGCTGTCGGCGGCGAGTTCCGCACCAAATCGAACCGTCTGGAAGGGGCGCTCGGCGGCACGTCGTTCCGGGAGGAAGACGCCTGGGACGCTTTCGTGGTCTATGCGCCTACGCGCAACGTGTCCGTGACGCTTGCCTACGCGCGTCTCGGTCAGATCGCGCTTCGCCGTCAGGACGGCGCCTACGCTTCCCTTCAGATCGGCTTCTGACCGTCTCTCCAGCTCAAGGATTCCGACATGCGAAACAACTCTCTTCCCGCGATCATCCTTCCCCTTGCCATGGCCCTTCTGGTCGCATCCGCCCCAGCCATGGCAGCAGTCGGCGAGCCGGCAGTGTCAGACCCCGACATCAAGCCGCGCTCGCCGACTGTACCCGTCATCACCGATGACGAACATCTGATCGAAGAGTTCGGCGGACGCGAAGGCCTCGTGAAGATCATGGATGACGTGATGCCGCGCTGGGTCAAGAACCCGCGCACACGGCCCTTCTTCGAGCCTTCCGACCAGGAACACATCAAGGCGATGCTGGTCGACCAGTTCTGCGTCATCATGAAAGGACCCTGCACTTATTCCGGGCGCACCATGGCCGAGGCGCACCGAGGAATGAACGTCAACGAGGGCGCCTTCTTCGCGCTCGTCGAAGAACTGCAGAAGAGCATGAACGCCATGCATGTGCCTTTTGCCGCGCAGAATAGGCTGATCGCCGCGCTCGCGCCCATGCACCGCGACATCATCGACAGGTAAGCGCCATGAAGAAAATCCTCCCTATTCTTCCCGTCGCAGCGCTTGTCGCGGCCGTTCTCGCACCGGCCACAAGCGGCGGGGCGCAAACCGCTCCAACCGCGGCCGATGGTATGCGGCTCTATCAGGCGAAGTGCGGCGGCTGCCACAGCATCGCCGCCAACAAGGTCGGCCCAGCGCATAAGGGCGTGTTCGGCCGCAAGGCCGGCATGGCGCCCGGTTACAACTACTCGCCGGCGCTTCGCGGGTCGAATATCACCTGGAACGCGGCGACGATCGATCAATGGCTGCAAGGCCCGCAGAAGATGGTCAAAGGTACCCGGATGTTCCTCTCGGTCCCCAACCCGGCCGAGCGCGCGGCAATCGTCGCTTACCTGCGATCGGACGCTGCCAAGTGACACGCTACGATCGCCTGCTCGATCGGGCGATCGAACGCCTGCACGAGGAAGGCCGCTACCGCGTCTTCATCGACATCCTGCGCAATCGGGGATCGTATCCGAACGCACGGTGTCTGGCCGGCCCCAAAGAGCTTTATCCGATCACCGTCTGGTGCTCCAACGACTATCTCGCCATGGGCCAGCACCCCAAGGTGATCGAGGCCATGGAAGAGGCGCTGCACAACGTCGGCGCCGGCTCGGGCGGCACGCGCAACATCGGCGGCAACACCCACTACCACGTCGATCTCGAGGCCGAGCTCGCCGACCTCCACGGCAAGGAAGGCGCCCTGCTGTTCACCAGCGGCTACGTCTCCAACGACGCCACGCTCTCGACCCTCGCCAAGATCCTGCCCGGCTGCGTGATCTTCTCCGACGAGCTCAACCACGCGAGCATGATCGCGGGCATCCGCAATTCGGGTGCCGAGAAGAAGGTCTGGCGGCACAACGACGTCGCGCATCTCGAAGAGCTGCTCGCCGAGACCGATCCCGACCTGCCCAAGCTGATCGCCTTCGAGAGCGTCTATTCGATGGACGGCGACGTCGCCCCGATCCACGCGATCTGCGATCTGGCCGACAAGTACAACGCGCTGACCTATATCGACGAGGTTCACGCGGTCGGCATGTACGGGCCCCGCGGCGGCGGCATCACCGACCGTGACGAGGCGGCACACCGCATCACGATCATCGAGGGCACGCTGGGCAAGGCCTTCGGCGTGATGGGCGGCTACATCGCGGCCGACAGCAAGATCATCGACGTGATCCGCTCCTACGCGCCGGGCTTCATCTTCACCACCTCGCTGTCGCCCGTGCTTGTGGCAGGTGCGCTCGCCAGCGTCCGTCACCTCAAGACTTCCAGCGTCGAGCGCGAGGGCCAGCAAGCCGCCGCCGCGACGCTGAAGCAGTTGTTCGCCGAAGCCGACCTGCCGGTCATGCTGTCAACGACGCACATCGTCCCGCTGATGGTCGGCGATCCGGTCCGGGCCAAACGGATCAGCGACATACTGTTGGCCGAATACGGCGTCTATGTGCAGCCGATCAATTTCCCGACCGTGCCCCGCGGCACCGAACGCCTGCGCTTCACCCCCGGCCCGGCACACACCGAAGAAATGATGCGCGAGCTGACCGCAGCGCTGGTCGAAATCTGGGAACGCGAGCGATCTCCCTTGAAAGCTGCTGCATAGGGCAGGGCGTGCTATATCTCAGCGCACCGCGCGCAATTTCTGTCCAATTCCCAACCAGGCTGCCGCTGAGGGCCACCGGGGAAGAACCAATCTTTCAAAAACAAGGATCGCCAGCAACGACAACGCGAGAAGCGGCAGGAACGCTGCCACGGCGAGGACGATCAGGCCAATGCCCTTGAGCATGGCCGGATCGGAGGGCAGGGGAGGCGCACCCAGCCCTGCATCCGGCCTGCGCTTGCACCACAACACTAACCCGCTGATAGAGAGGGCCACGAGCATCAGGGCAGTAAGCACGCCGATCAACTGGTTAATCCAGCCGAACAATGTGCCTTCATGCCAGGCGATACCATAGCCGATCACGCGGTCGATCGGATGCTTGTCGGAAAACGTCTCTCGACTGACTTCCCTGCCTGTCACTGGGTCATACTGGATCGAAACCCGCAGCGGGCGATTCTGGCTATCGGACTTGGCAGTCCAGTTCATTGTCGCCCGTCCGCCGAAACGTTGGCTAACGCCCGGCGGAACGACGAGGACCGGAAAGGCCAGGGTCTCCGCCCGGGCCTTGTCGGCAATAACCGATATTGTCACATGGGGTGTTGGCTGCATCGGCATGTGCATCATCGCCATATGGTCGTGATCCATGTGTCCTGCATGTTCGTCCGTCTCGGCGGAACGTCCACCGATGGTCCAGTCCTGCCGTCCCTTGACCCAGCCCATCTCGGCGCGGACCGCCTTGAAGGCATTGCCCCAGACGCCGGCCCATGGCAGACCGGTGACGAGCAGGATCATTGCCAGGCCCGCCACCCAGAAACCGGTCACCGCGTGAAGGTCGCGCCAGAAGACACGGCTCCCGCGCGCGATCCTTGGCCAGACTAGGCCTGCCAAACCTCGCCCCCTGGGCCACCAGAGATAAAGGCCGGTCAGAATCATGACGATGGCCCAACTCGCTGCCAGTTCGACAAGCCAACTCCCCCGCGATCCCAGGAGAAGTTGGCCGTGAATGTCATGGGCGATAGCCTGAATCCGGCCAGTGGGATCGAGACTGCCGACTACTTGACCGCGAGG
Source organism: uncultured Sphingobium sp. (assembly GCA_964544675.1). Lineage (GTDB taxonomy): Bacteria > Pseudomonadota > Alphaproteobacteria > Sphingomonadales > Sphingomonadaceae > Sphingobium. The sequence goes on along the minus strand of CAZJCT010000009.1, from coordinate 30,872 downwards.
CGAGACGAAAACGTCCCGCATGGACTGTCCGTCCGCCAGTGCGACATGGATCAACGCCGCATCACCCGACCGTTCGGGAATACGATAGCTTTGAACCGTCGCACCGGGAAACGCCGCCAGAGCCGCATCAACCTGCGCACCGGGAGATACCGCGTCCTTCATCGGCAGATTTTGGAAATCGCGCTCCTCCCATCGTTCCACCTGTGGCTTGAACAGATAGATCGCGCCCGTCACGGACAGGATCAGCACGAAGGGAATGACGAACAGCCCGGCGTAGAAATGCCAGCGCCAGATCGTCCGGTAGAGCGCGCCTCTCGCTGGCTTGCCTGCTGCCATCACAGCTTCCATCCGGCTTCGAGGATGAAGGTGCGCTGCGGATAGGGATGGAACACCCAGGCCCGGTCATTGGTGATGTTGTCCACGCCTGCCGACACTCGGAAATGGTCGTTCATGTTCCAGTTGATCCGGGCATCGAGGGTAAACAGCTCGGACGTAAAGCCATAGGTGTCGCCACGTTGCAGACCGTAGAGGTCGGTGTTCGGGCGGCTCGCATAGCGCATGCCGAGCGAACCCTGCAGACGCTCGGTAATCGCGTAGCGCACATTGGCATTGACGCGCCATTTGGGGATGCGCGGGAAATCAACTCCATTGGCGGCGGCGTTCGACGAATTCCGCAGAGTCTTGGAATCGGTGTAAGCGGCGTTGGCGTCGATATTCATCCCTGGCAGCGGCCAGTCGCGGGTCTCCGCGATCAGCTCGAACCCGAACTGCCGGGTCAGGTCGATATTCTTGAAGTTGCTCGTCGTCGTCGCCGTACCGTTCACCAACTGGGTGCCGGTGAAGGAGAAGATCGTATTGCTCACCCGCTGGAAGAAAGCCGATCCGGTGAGCTTCAGTTTGCCGAAGTCATGGGCGATGAGCAGGTTGGCGTCCTTGCTGCGCTCCGGCTTCAAATTGGGATCGAAGCTCGCAGGATTGAAGGTGCCGTCGCCGTTGAGGCTGCCCTGGAACAGTTCGCCAACGGTCGGGAACCGCGTCGCCATGGCGAGGCTCAGTTGAAGTCGCGTGTCGTCATCCAGGCGATATTCGAACGACAGGCTGGGGCTGACCGCGTCCTCTCCGCGTGATGCATAGCGGTTGCTTACCTGCTGGCCCGCCTGGGCGCCGGTGCCCAGCCGCGTCAGGCCGCCATCGAATGCCCGCCAGTTGTCGTAGCGCACGCCCATGGTCACGGTCAGCGGATCGAGCAGCCAGCGGGCCTCAGCCCAGGCGGATAGCTGGCGGCTTTTGCCGAAGGTACGGGTCGAGAAGATTTCCCCCGCATCGCTGGTCCAGTCGGACAAAGTGTAGCGCGTAAGGTCGGTCTGATAATGGTTGGCAGTGAGGCCGACGGCCAGTTCGCGCGCGTCGGTCTTGTTCTCGACCGTGAGATCGCCGGTCCACCAACCGGTTGGGCCTTGCGCAGCCAGCGTACCGCTGCCCTGGCTAAGACCCTTGGCATAACCATCGGAGGTGAAACCGTCCGAGCGGACGATCTGGTAGGTCGATACCGCGAGGCGCGCAGTGGTGTTGTCGGCAAGCGGGGCGGCGAGTTTCAACCCGGCGAGGAATTCGTCGCGCAGTGTCCTGGAGAAATTGGCACCGGAAGCTGTGTAGGTCTGGCTGCCGATCGTCACCCGTCCCTCACACACCGCGTTGCCCGCAGTATCGCGCAGATAGCAGTCGGGATAGGTCTGGCTGTCCTCGTTGTGCCAATAGGCGAACAGGAACTGGCCGGTTACGGTGCCGTCGTCATAGCCGAGCTTAAGCTTGGCCTGCTCCTGCGTGATCCGGGCCGGCGACTGTGCGGCAAAAATCGGGTTCTTGGCCGAGCCGACCACGACGGGCGTGGTCGTGCCCGCAGGAACATTCTCCAGCCCCGTTCCGGCAGCGCTCGCTGCGACCTGCTTTGGGTCGACCACGGCTCCGGTCACGAGGGTTCCGGTAGCACCAGTCACCGGCGTCAGCGCGTACCAGCTCATCGGGTGGCCGTCGTTGCGGAAGACGCGGCCGGTGAGGCGAACCGAGAACGGCCCGTCCTTCTGTTTCCAACCGACGCCGGCCTCTGCGGAATATCCGTAATAGTCGTCCTTGGTTGAGAACTGGCGATAGGGCTGAACGATGCCTTGGACGTTGACGAACGCCTCGGTCTCGGTGGGATCTCGGGTGGTGATGTTGATGATCCCGCCCATCGAATTGCCGACGTAGCGTGAGGAATAGGGACCATAGACGATATCGAATTGCCTGACCTCGCCGGGTCCGACCACGCCCCATTTGGGCGCGAAGCCGAAGCTGTTGCCAAGGAAATTGGAGACGACGAAGCCATCGACCATCACCAGCGTGCGGGCGCTCTGGGTCGAATGGGTACCGCGAAAACCGGGGACGCCGTTGCTATCGCCGGCATAGCGTTTGCGCACGAAGAAGTTCGGCGCATATTTCATGAGGTCTTCGGTGTTGATCGCGTTGACCGCCTGCATCTGCTCATCACCGAGAGACACCGACAGTCCGCGCGGGGCGATCTCGATAGCAGTGTCGCGCTGGCCGACGACCAGGATGGTTTCACCTTCGGCTTCGGCAGCCTCTTCGGCATGAGCGGGCGTGATGGCATAGGACGCGACGACGGCGGCAACCGCCAGACGGGAAATCGACATGAGGTTTGGCTCTTCGAACTGAACGTGAGCGCAGGCCCCGGCTGCGGGCCGGACATGCGGAAGATCGCCTTGCGCGGAATGACGTGCGCCGCCTTGGCGCGCGACATCGGCTCAACAAAAGGCGATGCGGAGATGGTTCAGGCGAAGAGTGGAGGACCGCGCAGGGGAGGGCGGAGGTAAGACGGGCGCTGGGAAAGGCTTGGCAATGTGCCCGCGAAACCCAGCGCCAGGATGAAGGCCAGTGCGAGTGCCAGCAGTGGCGCATCCGCGCCGCCCAGAGATACCATGGTCAGGGCGGTGAAGGGGCAAGGCGTATCGGCCTTGCCATGACCGCCGGATTTCTCTGTCGGCGCGCTCTCCTTCTCGACGGCGATGGTCGCTGTCTTATGCAAGCCCGTACCGTCGTTACAGATAAGCACCGTGAGGAACATGGTCGAACTCGACCCAACCATGTAGCCCGTGGGAACGATCGCCTTCACGCACAGGGTCGCCGCCACGATCAACATGGCAAGCATTCGCTGTTGGCGAATCAAGATGCGCAGCCGGAGCATTCGAGAGTGTCCCGTAGTCTTATGCCGCCCTGTTGTCATTCCCGTTGAAAAGGATCGATTGGCCGCAAGATAGAGCGGCTGGCAAAGGGAAGGGAGAGGAAAGGGGTGTGGCGTGCAATGGAGGGCAATCAGATGAGGCAACATTACCTCGCCAAGTCGACCAGGCTGCGATTCCCTCTTCATATTGGATATGCTAGCTTCCCGATCGGAAAGGATCCGATCGTGGACACCGCTGCCGAGCCGACTGAAACCGGAGTTGAGATGGAAACCCCTGCGAGCGAACGCCCGCATGCATCCGTGTGGCTGTGGCGGCCGTGGCACGCAAAACTCTGGTGGGTCGGCATCGCCGTCTATTGGGCGGGAAAGGTCGGCTCGATCTATTCGCCCGCTTTGGACGAATTCTACACCAGCACACTCGCCGGTTTCCTCAACATCGCCTTCTTCCCGCCATTGGCATTTATGTTCCTTGGGTTAGGTTTTGCACGCGCCTGGTTCGAGTGGAGTGATTGGGAATTCGTCGAACCGACACACGAGCAGATGTTCCCGAAGCGCTCGGTCGGCGGCATGCGTGATCCCTATGCTGACCCGCTTGATCCACGATCAGGAGCACTTCACTGGAGGCGCGTCGATGGCAGCCCCTGATCCATCATTTGTCGCGACGTTCCTTGAAAGTTGGATCTCCGTCTTGCGGACCGTGTTCAAGGTCGGTTGAGAAGCTGCCGCTCCGTAGAAGCGATGACTGTTCGATAGATGTCAGTGGGCCGGTAACGTCGGCTGTTCCACGGCCGGAATCTGCCTGTTCAAGGTAGCGATTGCGTAGTCCGCTCGGACCCAGAACCTGACGGCTCAACTCGCGTGAGAACGCATCCGCCGGACTGTCGGAGCGCGAGGCCGCTCGCTCCGCTGCGGCGATCGCTCCACGCACATCGTAGTTCACGATGTCGATATTGGCGTTGGCAGTTTCGGAAGTTGTGCCTCGATCTGAGCTTTCGAAGCCCAGGTTCCCACCAGCGCCGCCTGCTACCGAGCCTCCGGGTGCCTTACTGCCACCGTTCGTGGCCTTGCCAGAACTCGCGCGACTCGCTGATGCAGAAACTGAAAGTCCGACATCAGTGCCCATCGTTGTGCTGTCTTCTGCGCGCCGGCCAATATTCCGCGTCCACCCTGTCTGCGCCATGATCGCCTGCACGTCACGTTGTAGCGTATCGGCGACCTGTGGCTTCAGGCGCCACTGACCTTGCCGGTCCATCTCGAACCCGCCGCGCAGCCAGTTGGCCATCGCGGCCTGGCCTTCCTGGCCGCCGCCCAGGAAGTGTTCGACCGTATCCGGCCCGGCCTGCTTGCCCGCCTCGAACCGGGTGCTGGTGTCGTTGCGCGCCGAGCGCTGCGAGCTGGTGCTGCTCGAGACCAAAAGGTCATTGTGCGCAAAGCTGAGCCGCGCCGAGCCGCCATTGGCGACGGCGCCGAGCTGGCTTTCGTTGATCAGCCCACCTTTCCACATCTGGGCAGCGGTTTCGGGGCTCAGGTTGAGGTTGAAGTCGCCGTTCTGATCCATGGCGATCTGGCGCTTCGTCAGGTTGATGCCGTGATCGCGCAGCAGACCCTGCATGCGAGTTAGGCGTTCGTTCTCGACGATGCGGGTCAGCCGTTCGTTTCTCGCGCGATCGGCGATTCCTCCGGCACCACCCTCGGCCATGTCAGTCTGGTTGCCCGCCGTGCGGCTGAGCGCCTGGATAAAGCTGTCGAGCCGGGCGGCCCCGCGCGTCGAAACCCCGGCAGCCGCTGCGCCTTCGGCAAACCCAAAATTCTCGGATTGCCGGCGCTGTTCGCCGATCCGGGCGGCACTGCGGGTGCCGCCAGTGCCGACTTCGCGCTGGGCATCGAGCTTGCCCGAGCGTTCGGCAAAATCGTAGCCTGCCGCCTCGCGCGTCCGGCCATAGACGCTGGTGCCTTCGCGGCCCGCCTCGGCGGTGGCACCGTCAGCGGTACCGAGCTGGATCGCGGCGTTGTAGGTTTCGAGGGCACGCATGACCTGGGCCGCGTTGCGTCCGGTTGCGCGCCCGAGCTGGGTGATGGCGGTCGACCGTGCTTCTCCCGAGAGCGCGTTGATGAACGAGATGCGCCGACTGGTCTCGTCGAGCGACAGGCCGAGCATGCCGGCTGCGCTGCGCTGGCCCTGATTGCCACCGGTGCGCCAGGCTTGCTCGGTCGCGACATTGCGGCGCTCGGTCTCGGCAACGTGGGTACCCGCATAGTCGCGGCGGCCTTCCATCGCCCCGACCTGAATCTGCGCTCCGGTGATGTCGTTCTTGAGCATCTGCTCCTGATCATAGGTGTTGGCGATCAGCTTGGCGAAAGTCGGATCGGCACCTGCCTCGCCGATAACGCCCGAGGCCTTCAGTTCGGCATCTGCCTTCGAATAGCCGCCGCGCTCGAAGTGCCGCGCTGCGCCCTGGAACATCATCGCATAGGCACGCTCGTCGCCGAACGCCTTCCACTGCACCATGTTCTGCGCGAAAGAGGCAAAGGCCTTCTCTCCGGCCTGGCCCGAACCAAAATAGCTGGTGCCGAGCGACCTCAGCGCATCCTTTTCGGCAAAATTGTGGATCGCCGAAGTGGAAGCATTGGAGCGCACCGCGCGCGCGACGGTCGGATCGTTTAGATCCTTGCCCGTGAGGGCAGGAGAAAGCCCGCCCAGTTCGCGCGCGGCATCGAGCCCGCCCATGCCGAAGGCGGGAACGCCCGATACGCCGCCGCCGTGTTCGCCAAGTACGCCCGATGCGGCGCCATAGGCCCGGTTGGCACCGAAGTTGGAGCGCTCGCCAAAATCGCCGAAGCTCGAGGCCGCTCCCCGCCGCGCCATGGTGCCTGCGGCCGAGGCTTGGGATTCGAGGGCGGAGGCATAACCTTCGCGGGTCGCGAGCGGCGCTGCCGCGGCGCTGCCAAGGCCCTGAGCCTGCAGCGCGCTGCCGGTAAAGCTCGAGAATACATTGCCCGAGAAGCGGAACACGGTGAACACGAAGGCCCCAGCAAGCCCGGCGGCGGCAGTGCGGAACGTGCCAAAGATGGCGAGAGCCTTCATTGCCGAGGAGGGGGCGAGCATCCAGGCATTGGCTGCGACCATGTTCGAACGCATCTCTGCGAGTACGTCTGTCGCCCGGCCCAGGGTCAACTGGTAGATGCCAGCGTCGATCACGCCCCACATGGCCACGAACACGAAGAGCCCGAGCGCGAAGCTCGCCACACGCAGGTTAATGGGCGTGAGGATGAAGAGCAGCGCGATCGGCACCATGAACAGCATGATGCCGAACACGGTCGCGCGGATCGTCGGCATCCACTCGTTGGCGACCGACATGGTGGCAAGCCCGTTCGAGACGATCGCCCGGTTGGCCATGACCCGCGCGGCCGAGGCTGGGCTGTCCTCGAACAGCACGTCACCGACCGTATTGCCGAGCAGAACGTCGGTCATGAACGCCTGGAGCGAGAGCGGCGTTCCCATCATCATTTGACCCATCTCGCCAAGATGCGAGCGGCAACGCGCGAGTTGGGAAGGATTGGCGATGTCATAGCCGGTGCGCTGGCAGACTTGTTGCGTATAACCATCGAACAGCGTCGGGTCGGCAAGGCGGGCCTGGATATTGTCCCAGGCCTCCTGGCAACTGACGGTGGTGCCGCCCTTGTCGGCGGCGCTATAGACCGTGCTGAACGTCGATGGCCCCGCCATCGCGGCGAAAGAGGCTGGAAGGTCAGTCGTGGTGCGGAACAGCTGGTCGTCATCGACCCCGTAAGCAGGCGAGACTCGCGCGACGGGATAGCATTGCCGGACATAATCCTTGATCGTGCTGTCGAGGAAACTGTCGGTCATCGGCCCACGCGGCGATACGGCGTTGAGGAACAGGTCGAAGCTATGCCCGCCCGCGCCAAATTCCAGCTTGGCATTGGGGTCGAGCGTGTTGTCGTCGATCGTCTCGGCGAGCGAACGCTCCATGAGGTTGGTGACACCGGCCACCAGCACCAAGAGGTTGGGCACATCGCCCACCGGCTGATAGGCGTTGCGCACCTTGTCGTAGACATGAACCGTGCCGGTTGTCGAAACGAGCCCGACGAACAGCCCGACCCCGACGAAGATCTGAAACCCGAACGCGACCAGACCCATACCCTGACCGCGCACGCTGGCGATCACTGCGCCCAGTGCGATTCCGACCACGGCGATGATCATCACCAGCGTTTCGTAGCGTGGATCAGCGAAGATCATCGAGACCAGTCGGAACGCGTCGACCGTCTCGGCGAAACCGTCATAGGTGTAGAAGCTGGTATCGACCGCGAAAGCGGGCGTCGCAATGAGGCCGAGCAGAAGGGCGGGGAGCGCGCGAAAGGCGAAACGCATGATGATATGATCCTGTGTCAGCGGTTGGGGGCTGCGGCGGTCCCGCTGGCATCGCGCGCGTCACGGTCGCGCTGACGCAGGAGACCGGCATAGTTCGCCGAGAGATTGGCGGCGTTGAGGGCCGCCATGTAGCTCTGGCGCATTTGCGCGCGCTGGCGCAGCACTTCTTCGCGAAGCTCGCGCAGTTGCTCGATGCCCTTTGAGAGAATGCGGGTCTGGCAGACATTGGTGTTGGCTGCGTCTGCCGCGCCCGCGGCACTGGCGCCGCGCTCGGCATTGCCGATGGCGAAGTCGATCGAACGGGTGAGATCGTTGAGCATCTGATAGGCGAGGGTGAGCGCCACCAGTTCATCGGTGTCGGCGATCACCGAATCCGGCACGCCCTGGCGCACGCCCCATTCGAGCATCCGGTAGACCGGCAATGTGCGGACATTGGCGACGAACTGCTTCTCTTCGGTGGTGAGCGCGCCGCGCGTGCGGATCTTGGTCGCGATCGCCTGCATGCGTATCCGTGCCAGTTCGAGCGCACCCTTGCCGGTGTCGGTCGAGCAGTCGGCTCCCGTCGCCGGAATGTTGAGGGCGCGGCGCTGGACCTTGCCCGTCAGGAAGTCGTCCGGGCTTTCGGTATCCTGGCGCGGGCAGGCGGGGATCGCCGAGAACAGCGGCACCTTGTCGGCCGGATCCCAGCGCATATAGACGTCGCCGACCCGGGCGCGCATGACGCTCGCCCAGTCGCCTGCGCCGACGCGGGTCGCGGCATGGGCCAGCAGCGAGCCGGTGCGGAAGATGTCGGTCACCTCGGCGGGGCAGTTCTGGAGAGCGTCCTTCAGGTCCTCGGTCGGGTTGTTTCCGTTGGCCTGGATCTTCTCGCGGGACTGCTGGTAGCTCTTGGCGAAGCCCTGTTTGACGGAACGATAGCCGGTCATCTCCTCGATGATCCCGGACATATTGTCGTCGCCCTTGGCGATCTGCACCATGCGGTTGGCGAGCCGGCAGTCGTTGACCTGGATCGAGTTCAGGAAATTGGTCGCTGCTTCCATCTTCGAGATGATGTTGCCCATCTTCTCGTCGAGGGTTTCGAGGAGATACTGGAAAGCGACGGCAGGCGCGGCCTGGAGGATACTCTCAAGCTTCTGGACGAGGTAATCGGGATCAAGAAACGACATGCCGCCCAAAAACATGTCGATGCCGCCGCAGCCTGCCTTCACCTTGGGCAGGCTGAGCGACATCAGGTAGTCGTTATGGACATCGACCCGGCCCGACATGCCGCCCGCAGTCACATAGCCGCGGGTCTGGTCCTCGAAGCTGCCGGGCGAGGTATAGGTGACATTGTCGAACCAGCTTTCCGCCCAGCTCTGGGCATGGGCGGGCGCGTTCGCGGTGCAGGCGGCGAGGAGGGAAATAGCGACGAGATTCAGACGCGCTGCAAACTTGGCCATGGCGGGCTTCCTTGAAGGTGAGGGACGTGGGGAAGGAACTGGCCCGCCATGATCAGTTCCTCGCAGGCTTGGTTGCCGGGCGCGGCGCGGTGCCCACGATCCCGGTAAATTTCGACAGCGCCCGCACCCCGACCGCTGCGCGCACGCCGGTCAGCATCTTGGCCGCGAGGTAGATATTGCGCGCGAGATTGGGCACATGATCGGTGCCGATCGCGATCGGTATGATGCGGTTCGGATCGCTGATCGGCCGTACCCAGGCGACCGGGTGGCCGACCCAGGGCAGGCCCAGCCTGCCCGAACGGAGCATGGCCTCCTCGCTCGATATTGTGCGGACTTGCCAAGCATATTGGCCGCGCAACCGGGACAGCTTGCTCCACAGGTCCGCGCAAGGCAGGCAACCGGGCGCCGTGCTCATCTCGATCATGAAGGCCGGCGCCTGCCCGCGCAAGGTCACGGCAAAGTCGGGCGGAAAGTCGCGGGTTAACGGCACGCGCGCGAGCCAGGCCTGCATATCGGCGCTGGTGGCTACCGGGTGGACGGCGGCGCGCATCGCTTCTTCACGGGTGATCGGGCGGGCCAGAGTGACGTTCGCCGGTGCTGCCACGAGAACGGCAAGCACCGCAAAAGAAGGCCAGCGCGCGCGCCACATCACTTGGGCGCTCCCGGAGGATCGATGAGATCGCCACCGATAATTTCGCTGGCACGCGTGCGCGGATCGCTCGCCGATACCGGGCCGTTGGCGAGCGCGTCGAAGAACCCGTCCTCTTCGCCCGCTCCGGTCATGAACTGTTCGGGTCGGATGTCGCCGGAGAGCAGCCTCACCGCCTGATAAGCCATCTGTGTGAGATTGGGATAGGTTTCGACCCCGGCGGCGATCACCATGCGCTGCTTGCTGTTCCGGCGGATGATCATGGTTGTGGGCGTGACCTCAACCCCGAACCGCTGCCCCACCTCGGGCCGGCGGTCGATGTCCATCAAGGTCACCTGCCAGCCCATCTCGTCCTGGAAGCGCTGGACGATTGGCCATTGCACCCGGCAATAGCCGCAGGTCGAGCGCGAGAACATCACCAGCGCGAACTCGCCCGCATGGGCGCGCAGATAGGAGCGGCGAACCTGATCCTTGTAGGCGGTCAGTTCGGCGCGCGCGTCGCCGACCATCGGATTGGCCGATTTGGAATTGAGTTCGGGGTGCTGGAGCATGGCGAGCTGGGTCACGCCGGCGAAGGCGCGCGCCTTCCTTCGGGCAAAATCCTGGAGCCGCCAGAAGTCCGCGACCGCATCGACGGTGAGCACGGTCGCGGCATAGTCGCGCTGCTGTTCGATGAGTTTGCGGATTTTGGGCGGAGTCCAACTCGCGAGCTCGGCCATCGGCGGGATGACGGGCTTCAGCAGCGCATCGGGATCCACCGCTTCGGGCTTGTCGGCCCTGGGCTGCGGCGCATACCACCAGTAGCCCTGCTTGGTGGCGCCGGGGCTCGCCGGGTTCACCTGCGCAAGGACGGGTCCCGGAGCCGTCAGCAGCAGTAGAGCTGTCAGAGTGGCACGTGGGAGGCAGCAACGGATCACAGCACTTTCTCCATGCGCCTGAGCTTTTCGACGGCGACGGGTCCATAGTAGCGGCTGTCGAAACCGTCAGGATGGTGCGAGCCGACGTAGATGGTGCCCTCTGGGATCGTACCGAGCTTCGGTTGCCAGTGCTCGAGCTTCATGCCGCCGCGCCCGACCGGTTTGCTCACACCGAGCAGGCGTCCGTCGCAAAAGTACCACCCGTCCCATGATCCAGGCGTCATCGAGGGCTTCTCGATCAGGGCGATCCGCTCACCAGGCATGCACAGCGCCTGCTTGGTGACGTTGACCGGTTTCGGTCCGGCGAGCGGGTGCGAGAGCACGAACATGACATAGTCGCCCCTGCGGATCGGACCTGGATCGGCCCGCACCGCGATCGCATCGATCGAGGGGGACATCACCCAGGTGATCTGGGGGATCGCCCACCATGTCGCGAGCCCGATCGGCAGCACGATTCCGTAGGCTTTCCAAAGCTGGGCAGGGCGAGCGGGTTGTCCGAGGCCCGAACTTCCGAGCGCGACCGCGGCGCGTAAGGGGAGCAGCTTGATCTCGGGCCAGGCGGCCCTAGCGGCGTTCCAGGCGAGCCTGAGCATCGCGCACCTCCTCTCTTCCGCCGAGGCGGGCATATTCTCCCAGCATTCCGGACAGCGCAGCGTCGCCATAGATTACGTGGGGTGCAGCCGTGCTGGTCTCATCGCGCTCGCAATAGGGCTGGGTCGGATCGCCAGGGATCATCGCCAGCGCCGGAACCGTGTTCACGCCGTGCTGGCGGAACACCAGCGGATCGACGATCAACTGGACACCCCGCATCGCGCAGGATGGTCCTTCGCAGCCGGGATCGAGGCGGAGGATTTCGGCGGAAAGTTTGGCCATTGGTCCGACCCGGGTGAGCCCGCCGGGCATGCCGCGAAAGGCCATGACCCCGCCGACTTTCTCGAGCTGCCCCGCATAGGTCCGCAGCGTCGCGATCGGCATCGAGGAGGAGACGAACAGCACCGGCACCCAGCCATGGGCTGGATCGGGAGCAGCGGCTTTGGCGACGGCGTCCATGTCCGGGGCATCGAGGCCAAGTGCTTGGGCGATACGCTTCGCCATTGCCTCGCGCTGGTCGGCGAAGGCGTCCTTGCCCGCATCGAGCGCGGCGCGTGCGCGGGCCTCCATCTCGGGCGAAGGTGCGCGGGTGTGAAGCCCCTCGAAGGCACGGCGGCGCTCGGCCTCGGGCAGTTGTGGCAGACTGTCGGGGCCTGCAGGCGTTTGCGTCTTCTGGCGGGCAACCGCACCCTTCAGCCGCTCCATCGCGGCATCGCCCTGCTGCTGCGCCTTCGAGCGGGCATTTTCGGGAGACGGTGGCGTAGTCTCCTGCGCAGAAACGGGGATGGATGATCCCAGCGCCATACCGAGAGCCAGCAGGATTGCGCCCGATCGCATGTCAATTACCGATGGTCTGCATATAGGCATCGATGCGCCCCTTCATGTCGATCTGGATCTGGGATTGGGTGCGCGCCTCGATTTCCGCATAATATTCGGACAGGTCCATTTTGGAGAAATCGAGCGCCTGAAACTCTTCCGGCGTAAAGCCGCGGCAATAGGGCTTCTTGGGTGTGCCCCATCCCAGGCCGTTAAAGCTCTTGAGCTGCGGCCGGCCCTGTTCCTGGATGATGCGGCCGAGCTTGGTGTTGAAGCAGCAATGCCCCTTGGCCTTCTGGATGCAGATGCCGAGGATCTTCGAGGTGCAGAAGGTGCCAACCTCGTGGCACATGCCCGAGCCGCGGAGCATTCCGGTTTCCATGTCCTGCTGGTCGCAGCCCTGGAGCAGCACCTCGATCATGAAGTTGACGGCGAGGCTGATCGCGATCGAGGTCGGATCGATCCCGGCGATCAGGGCATTGGCGCCCGCGCTCGCGGCCTGGCTCGCGGTCGCGCCCGCCTTGAACGCGGCATAGGCGGCACTCATCCCGGTGAACACGCCCTTGGCAACGGCGATTTTTGTGCCGATCGATCCGATCGAGGAGCCCATGCCGTCCTTGACGATCTTGCCCTTGTCCTTGCAGCAATTGCTGAAGGTGTTGAGCAGGCCTGGCGGCCGGCAGCGCATACCGCGCCCGGAAAATATCTCGATATTGGCCGTGCAATTGCCGTTCGCATCGACGGCGCCGTCGGCGGGCGTTCCGGGATCGGCAATCGGCGGCTCATCGACGATCGGTGTCGCCCCGGTATCCTGGCAGGCATTGGGCGAGCAGGTCGGCGCGCCGCCCGAGGCGGGCACCTCGCAGGCATATTGCGCGCCCAAGGGACAGGCATAGGTGCCGGGTCCGGTGACGGTGCATGTCATCGGCTGGAGCGGACACTGTAAGCTTCCGCTCTGGGTCTCGGTGCAGCTCGCGGTCTCGCCGGGATCGGCCGCGTCGCCGTTGCCGTTCAGGTCGGCCGCGCAGACCTGCTCGGCATAGGCAGGCGCAGCACCAGCGAAGGCAGTGCCCAACAACAGGGCGAGGGCAAAGATGTGAGGTCTCATGGCACAGCACTCGTGCAGGTCATGTCGGCGCCAGCGAGGCGAACGGTCTGCATCATGACCACGGCTTCGGGAAAATCGTCGAGGCAGCCGCAGGCCGAGACGATCTCCTCGCCGGGACCCGCTGGGCACACGTTCGCGGCGTCGCATGTGTGGTAAAAAGTGTCGTAGCCGGTGGGCACGTTCTGCCGGCTTGCAACGACGCCGTCGGGCGCGGCGGCGGTATTGGACTTGGGAGCGCGGGTCTTGCAGATCGCCTCGCAGGCCGGGACCGGGGTCTGCGCCGGAAGCGAGAAGCCCCGCGTTGAGGTGGTGACGGTGCCGTCCTTCGCCTTCTGCCGGTCGGCAAGCAGCACCTCGGTCGAGTGGTCGATGATATAGGCGCTGCGGCTCAGATCAGGCTCGGGCAGCGCCGTGCTGTCGGTGGTGCAGGCATAGGTTCGGTTGCGCTCGAAGAAGTCGCGGGTCAGCTGCAGCGTGCAGGTCGCGTTGCCGAACAGCCGGGTTTGGGGCAGCGGCTTGAGTCCGGTCGCGACGCCATTTCGGAAAGTCTGGACTCCATCGACCTGCTCCTCGGACAAATGGCATTTGGGATCGGCGGCATAGCCCGAGCAGAGATCGACGATGCGCTCGGAGGTCTTGCAGCTGGTGTCGACCTCGGCATGGACCTGCGCATAGGCCTCACCGCCACCGCCGACCGCGACGCGCAGCCAGATCTCGTGATCGCCCTTGGTCAGCCACGGCTTCAGATCGATGTTCGGCGAAAAATAGCTGGTGCGCTTGCGCTCGCACTTTCCCGGAGGGAAACCGGAGCCTGTCCAGGCGCCCGGACCATAGCTGACAAGGGTGCCGTCGATCCGGATCTGCCCCCAGTCATCGACGAAATAATAGGGCAGGGTCGCCGTCTTCAACCGGTCGGGATCCTCGACGTGGAGCGTCATGCGGAAATCGAACAGGCGGCAGCTTCCGCCCGAAAGGCTGTTGTTGGCGGGCGATCCCATCAGGAAATCGACGCTGCCCGAGGGATCGGAAATGGTGGCATAGCCGCCCGAAGTGCGGGCGATGACATCTTCGATCTTGACCTCTTTCACGGTTACCTCTCGGGTCACCGTGCAGGCGCGCAACTGCTGCGCCTTGCCGGCGCCGGCCGGGGAAGCGGCTAGTGCCCGGAACACCGGATTGGTCGAGGACAGCGCAAAGGCATCGCCCTGAATCGCAGCGGGATTGCTCTTGTAGGCGGTCTGGCCGATCGCCGGATTGGCGGTGCAGGCCGTGGTCTGCGCCCCGACATAGTCGATCACCGGGCCGTTGATGTGCGCCTCCGCAACGCCGATCCGGGGATCGGCCGTGGTCAATGCGCCGACCATGCCGCCGCCGAGGTCCTTCAGCACCGAGGCGAGATTGCCGAACACCAGATTGCTGCCGCAGCTGTTGTTGACGCAGTAACAGCCTGCAAGTTCGGGCATGTCGACCTGGGTGAGCTTGAGGTCCTTTGCCGCATCCAGATCCCAGCGGAACGAGCGGCATTGGTCCCAGGTGCCGGGATTGCAGGAGATCACGCCATTGGCGCAGATCCCCGAGACCAGCACCGGCAGTGTAGAACTGTTGTCGAACGCGCCATTCAGATCCTTGTCGCGTGAGATGCGGACCAGGCCGATGTCGCCGGTGGAGGAAGGCTGGACCAGCACTTCGAGGAGATTGGCGGTTTTCTGGCAGGCGAGCGTCGGGGTGAAGCTTTTGCTACCATCGACCGTCGTGACCGGCTGCCCGCTCATCCCCGGTGTCACGTAGTTTTTGAGCAGTGTGTCACTATCGCTTGTTTTTGTTTGCGAAGCCTGGGCGGCAGAACGGGCGCGATCCTCCACGGTCTGGGCATGCAGGATCGTCGGCAGCAGCAGCGCAGTGCCCGCGATCAGAAGGCGCCTGATGCTCCTGATGCCAAGACGGGTGGCCAGCACGGCCGCGATCAATCCCTGAGCGTCTGAGAGGGGGAACGCTTCGGGCATGCAATCGACAACCGTGCTGGCCGGGTTTGGAGCGGCGCCGCATGGGGCGAGCAGCGCCGCTCCCGCCTCGCGTAACCCCAAGCAGCCTTGCTGGCTGTGGCGGGCAGACCATAGCTTACCCTGGGCTCGCGCGAGACGTTTGCGAATTGGGATGAAGGTGACACGGCTCATGGCACGGGAATCCCGGCGCAGCAGATCACCTTCTCGAAGAGCATGAACTGGGCATTGTCCTTGCCCGGCGCGTGCTTGCCGGACGACCAGAGCGCGCCGGGCCTGCCGATATTGACGCATTTGCCGCCCTTGACGGGCTCCATGATCTGGAGCTTGTAGCGCGACTTGGTCCAGATCGGCTGCGGTTTGAACGAACAGCCGTCAGCCGAGCTGATGGTGAGCGCGCCGAGGCGCCCCATCATGAAGGTGCCGCGCGCGGCAAGTCCCGCCCAGGCTTCGACCGAATCGTCGAAATGGATGTCGCCGGCGATGGGATAGGTCGCCCCCCAGGATCCCATGCACCAGAACAGGGGATCGATGACCTTGCCCGCGGCGGCCGCGGCACTGTCGGCCATGCAGGCGAGGCCCGCCGCGGGATTGCCGAAGAGGATGCCCTCGGGCTGGATGATCGCGCCCAATGTTCCCGACTGCCAGGTCGGCAGCACCTCTGTGATCAGCGCGACATCGAACCCATCATCCTCGAGGCAGGGCAGGTCCGTGAACATGTCGAGCATCTTCCAGACCGGCGAGACATAATAATGCATCTGCGCGAACATCTTGCGGGTATTTGTTCCGTCCGAGATGGAACTCTGGCTCCCTTGGAGCTTGCCGTGGGTCGGCAGCAGATCGGCGCCGAGCGCCATCATACAGCCGGGCTCGGTGACGACGTCGACCATGCGATTGGGCGACCAGAAGCTGACCTTGACCCCAAACCAGAAGGTCGCGCCCTTGCGGCAGGCGCACAGCGGTTTGGAAGACGACTGCGCGTCGAGTTCCTTCGAGAGCTTATCGAAGCTGCCGATCCGCACCCCGCCGATGGTGATCGGGAAGATGCAGTTCCAGCGCACCTTGGTGATCGGATTGAACACGGTGCCCGCCGGGCAGGACGATGCCTGCGCAGGCGCGCTGATACCGAGACCTGCCAGCAGCAACGAGGCAGCCGCGAGCCAGCACTTCCTGCGTGATCGGGTCATGGCGCGGGTCTCCGGGCGGGTTGGGAATTGTTCGCTGTTCGGCGCGCGGGGCGGTCAAGCCGGACTTCGGTCAGTTCGAGCCTCGTGCCGACCTGCGCGATGATGACGGGGGCCACGGTGAGGCCCAGCCGGTCCTTGACCCGCTCCTCGAGAATGAAGATCGGACGTCCGGTCCGTTCCGACAGGGTGATCGCGTCGTCGTCCTTCGCGGTTCCTGCCGCCAGCAGGATGAAGTCGGTCAGTCTCGCGGTCTTCAATGCCCAGCCAAGATCGCGCGGGTGAACGACCACCAGTCGCTGCGGCAGCGTCACATAGGCGAGCGGATTGAAGCTGTAGCCCTTGGGGTAGAGCAACTCGCCCGTCGGCAGCCGGATTTCGGTGTCGAGCGTGTAGAAGGGCACGACGCTGCGGGAACGGCTTATCGTCGCGGGCGCTAAGCTTGCCGCCTTCATCGCGGACCAGGACGATCGCGGTCCATATTTGGCCCGCATGTCGGATGGGAGTTTTGCCGTGCGCGCCTCGATTTCGGCGAGCGCGTCGGGCTCGGCGATGGGCCAGGTTCGCCCGATGGTCGAGGTCGCGGCGCGCGCGCTGGCGGCAACGAGAACGGAGGCTACCAGCAGTGAAACGATCATGCCGGTCTGGAAGGCGACCACACCCCAGCCTTGCGGACGGTCACCGGCCATGGCGGCGCCTCCACCAATCCTGGCGCGGCTCTTCGGCAACGCCGCGGATCGAAGCAATCAGCCCGCCAAGCGCGATAAGCATCACCAGTCCGACGAGGATGCGTAGCGGCACATCGACGCGCGGCGCCGACCACAGCACCAGCGCGGCCTGGATCAGCAGAAGGAGGTGCGTTCCGACCATCAGGCGGATCGCCGAGGGGCCGGGCGCGGCGGAAAGGATACCCCTCATGGCCGCCTCCATCCGCGGATGCGGCGAAGCGCTTGCCGGAGTGCCGATGGCAAGCGAACGAGGCAGATGCCGCCGATCATGCTGGCAAGCGCGACGAAAAGGACCAGGCCCAGCCAATCGCCCGGACGAAATATCCCGAACAGCCCCGCCACGACGGCAGCGATCCAGGCCTGGCCGACCAGAAGCGAGCACTCGTGCGCGATGCGCGCCTCCCGCTCGGCCCACAGCATCGACGCTTGCCGTTCGGTCATCGCTTCGAAAGCGGCGATCTCGTCACCCATTTCCTGATGGCGGCGCAGCAGGAAGGCGTGGAGCGTTTCGTCGCCGCGGCGACCGGCGAAGGGACAGGCCTGTGGATGATGCGAGCCGTTCCGCGATGCGGGCCCGTTCATTGCCCCCTCCAGCGGCGATAGCGCGCGATCAGGTGGCCGGTGAGGGCAGCAAGGGCGATCAGCAGCACGCCGCTGACGAGGCAGGCTCCCCCGACCATCGCCGCGCCGCGCAGCACCTTGGCGGTCGGCTGATGGAGGACCACGCCGGCAGCGAGCACCAGGCTTGCCATCAGCACGGTCTCGATCAGGATCAGCCGGAACCGCCAGCGCAGCGCTGCCGCTTCGGAACGGATCGCGACGCGCGCCTCGATGATGCGCTCGATCTCGGCGTCCTTGCTCCAGTCGAGCGGGAACTGATCGGGATGGGGACGTGGGAACCGCATCATACTGTCTCCCTGTTTGATTGATTCAGCAGCAGAGGTGCGCGTGTTCCGAGGATTTCCGCCGGATCGACGCCGGCGAGTTCGCAGACCGCCTCGAGCGGAGAACGGCCGTTTCGGAGCAGCGCCTCGAAGGCGGCGACTTCGGTCGGCGCCGAAGTGTTGATCCAGTAGCTGAAGGGATCGACCACCAGGCGGGCGATGCCCAGGCCCAGCGGGCTGTCGATGAACACCTCGCTATAGTTGGGCTTGTTGTTGCGGACGGATTTCAGCAGCTCGAGAACGAAGGGCGAATAGTCGAGGATCTTGTTCTCGACCGCCTTGTCGTAGGTCGAGCCTTGCAGGAGAAAGCGGGTCGCGGCGTTCTCGAGGATGACCTGACCGGTGCCGCCAAACAGCAGCAGATCGTTCATCGACTGCATGACGATGCCGAAGCTGCCCTGATATTTGCGCGCGCGCCGATAGCCCTGGCCGAAGGCCTCGGCGAGGCGCGAGAGATCCTGTCCATCGGTCTTGGTCATGAACTGCGCGGCCTCGTCGCAGAGCACGAAGCGCGGCCGGTCGCGGCCCGACAAGTAAAGCTCCTGGGTAACAGCGTTCACCACCACCATGACGACGACGTTGAACAGGTCGGGCATGTTCTTGAGGCGCTCGAGTTCGAGCACGACGAACTCGTCGCTGGATATGTCGAGCGTCGATGATCCGTTGAAATAATGGCCGTAGGCCCCGTCCGACCCGAAATCGCGCAAGTTGAAGGCGAGCTCACGCGCCACCGGCACCAGATGGTCGACCCGGTCGAGATCGCTCGCTGTCTGGGCGGGATAGGCACCGAGCCAGTCACGCACCGCGTCGATCCCGTCCTCGGCGCGGCCTGTGTCGATGGTCCACTGGACGGCGGATTTGAGGAGGTTCCATTCCGAGGTCGAAACGCCCTTGCGGGTGGCGGCATTGGCCATTTCGGCGACGATCGCCACCGCCATGGCGATTGCCGACTGGCGATCATCGCCATCGAGCGCGAAGCCCATGTCGAACGGGTTGAGGACGAGACGTTCCTCGCCGATGTCGATGTAGCGGCCCGAGCAGAGCGTGCAGAGCTTGCGGTAGGAGCCGCCGATATCGATGATGCGGATGAGCGCGCCAGACGCATAATATTGCTGGCACAGGTTGTTGAGGAGGAAGCTCTTGCCTGCCCCGCTCTCGGCCGAGACCAGGAAATTGTAATTGTTGATCCTGGGATCGAAGAGGTCGAGCGTGATGAGCTGGCCCTTGCGGCCGGTGTAGAGCAGCGCCGGACGCCCGCCGCCGCGAAAATCGGTCTGGATCGGCGCCATCAGCACCGCGGCCTTGACCGGCATGCGGAAGTCGCGCTCGAGCATCCTGAGGGTCTTACCGTCAGGGTAGAGCCCGAAGGGGAGGCTCATCGGAAGCAGGATCGGATTGAGGTAGCTCTCCTCCTGCATCATGAAGGGGAGCGGCTCCGATTCCCACAATCGCTTGGCCCGCGCCGCCATCTCGCGGGCCTGGGCGCGGCTCTTCCCGAACACCCAGACGGTCGGGATCACACGGACGAAGCGGCTGTTGCCTGCCTCGTCGAGCACCCAGCCGATCTCCTCGATCTGCTTGCCGACCTCGACCGCGAACGAGCCCGCCGCTTTTTGCGCCGACAATATCTGCGCGCGCTTGTGTATCTCGAAGGCCGAATGATCGAAAAGGACATTGAGGGTATAGAGGAACGGACCGCCGATCTGGTCGCTGTCCTCGGCCGACCCGCGCATGCCACCAGTGAGGCGATTGGCACGCTCGGCGCTGATTCGCCGCGCCGGCGCCTTGGGCGTGAGGCAGCGCGCAACCTGATTACCGAGGAAGACCTCGGGGCCTTCGAAAGCCAAGTCGGGTCCGGCATCGATGATCTGCTTGCGCAATGGGCGCGGGGCACTGCCGTCGGCGGAGCCATTGACGAAGCTACCGGGTGCGGCCTCGAACACGCCGTTGAATATGCGACGGTAGAAGGTCATGATCGCTTCCGGCGGCAAGGGCACGATCCCGAGCTTGGCGAGCTGCTCCTCGATCTGGCGGCGCGTATCCGAGCCCAGCGGCTGTCTCGTCTTGACCGACAGGATCGCGCGAAAATTGCGGATCGGGATGCCGTGAAGTGCGCTGAGGCCATGTCGGCCCTGCCGCAGATAGTCATAAGTGCGGCGGGCCGAGGCCTGGATCAGCGGATCGTCGCGGGTCTTCAAATCGAGGAAGGCGTCGAGTGCGTCGTCAATCAGCGGATCGGCGAAGCTCATGATCTGCAGTACCGTGCCCGGTTCAAAGTGAATGTTCAAAAGTCCAAGCAAAGCACTGTGAATATGAGAAAACATATAGGCCGAAGGCACCAGTTCCCAGGCATAGCCCCAGCCATCGTCGATGGTCAGGAACGCGCCTTCCTCCTCTACCCAGGCGACCAGCGGTAGATGGTCCGAGTAGGAATCGCGCGCGACATGGCGGCGAAGCGCGGCAAAGCTCAAGCCACCGGTATCGCGTGTCGTCGCGCTCACCGCTTCGGCTCCTTCGCCTGGAGGATCGCAGCGGCGGGCACGGCGGCAGGCGCCGGATCGATGCTGTCGGCTGACTTCTCGTGCAGTTGCCCCAGCACCGGGAGTTGGCTTGCCGGTGAGGCCGGCTCGACCAGATAGCCGCCCACCACCCATGACGGACGCTCGAGGATCGAATAGACATAGCGCGGCATGTAGAGCCGGTCGGGCCGCTGCCGGTCGGCATAAGGCAGGATCAGTGTGCGCACGGCTTGCGACGGCTTGAGCATAGGCGTCACAGGCTGATCGATCAGTCCCTGCAGCTCGCGATAGACGCTGTCGCGGTACCCGCCATAGGCGTTGACCACGGGTTTGCCGCCGGAATGGGCTGTGCCGGCTTGCTCGGCACCCCGTTCACGCAGCAGCTTCTTGTCGCGGGTGACGGCAGGATCCGAGCGGGGCGTGCGGCCCGCGACCGCATCCTCATAGGCCTTTTCGGGATGGATGCACTGGCCGTGATCAGAGTTCTTGCAGGAGAATTTCTCCGAATAGGGCGACATGATCGACCCTACCGTGGCGCACCCCGAGAGCGGCGCTACCGCAGCGAGCAGCATCAACAGGTGCGGTCGGCGGTGGCGTGGCCGCAGGTTGGACGAGAGCCTGTCCATGACGGAATCTCCGGTTCGGGGGTGTGGGCGGGGATCAGGCCGGGGCATCAGAATTTGCTCCCGGCGCTGGGCTTGATTTCGAGGGTGACGCCTTCCTGGATGACGACCACCACTTCCTTGGCGGCGCCCACCTCGACGATCGGCCCGGCCTGGCGGGCCAGGTCGAGGTAGAAGTCGGTCAGTTTGTCTGAGGATTTGGAGAGACCGCCGGCGATCCCGGTCTTGGCGGCATCGCCCGCGTTCAACGTCCGCACGGTTCCAAGCGCCGAGGTTGAGGTTTCGCCGAAAGTATTCTCGACCGACTGGCTGATCCCGCTAATCGTTCCGGCAATGAAGCTGCGGGCAAGCGCGGCACCGGCGCGGGTCACTACCTTGCCCGAGAGGCCCTTCTTGCCGTCGGCATCGACGAAGAAGCCCTTGACCGGTTGATCGACCACCGAATGCTCGTCGAAATCGACACAGGAGAGCGTCACCAGCTGGACCTCGACGCGTTCCTTGGCGAGGCTGCCAGTCGCGTTGCCGACGACGAAGCAGCCCGACAGGTTCGCCTTGACGTCATTGGGGAGCACGGCGGGAGCCTGGACGCGGGCGATCACCGGCTCCGGGTTCGAGGTCGCGTCCCGGCTCGCCAGCGCGTCCACGCCCGTCAGCAGCCGCGCCTTCATGAAACCAGGCGGCAAATAGATCGTCCGATTCTTTTTTTTCGAGTCCGGACCAGTTCCGCCGGAATCCTTGGGCAGGACTGGACTGGTCGCGGCGCCGATCGAGCCGACGACTTTCTCGACCGGCGGGGCAGGGGGCGCCGCCGGAGCGGCAGGGGGCACCGGCGGCGCGGGCAAAGCTGCGTCGGCGCCTTCCGTGCCGCCAGGGACAGGCGGATAGGTGGGCGCGGAGCCGGGAAGAGCGGGCGGCAACGCACCGCCATCCCCGCCCATATCCTCGCCCGCAGCGGCGCCGCCATGCGGCACGACCTTGCCTTCCTCGATCGCGGTCACCCGGTCGCCGAGCAATTGCTGGCCATCGAGGATCTTCTGGAAATCACCGCGCAGCTTTACTTCGAGGCTGTCGCCGCGGAGGCCGGCGCCCATGTCGAGCTTGGCGGCGGCGGGAGCCGTTTTGTCGGGCGCGTCACTGCTGGAACTCGCACTGTAGAGGCCATAGCCGAGAACGCCGATCGCGCCGGCGAGCGCCGCCTGCTTGGCCCGCAATTTGGCGGTCGATCCGAGCGCGTCCCAGCGTGCTTTCCAGTCGAGGAGAGCGGGACCGCGCAAGCCGTGGCCGTGTTCATGTTCGCTATCGGCTGCGGCCTGTGCGGCAAGATGCGCCTGATAGGGAGTATCGGCGCCTGTGGTATCGACACCGGGGAGTGGACGGCCCTCGGGTATGGACTTGTCGTCGGCGCTCATTGCACCTCTCCCCGGCGAATGACGATGAGGCGCGCGGTCTCGCCTGCCTTCAATGAAAGGCGATCGAGCGAGACAGCGAACACGTTGGCGCCGAGCCTGCGGTCGAGGAACACGCGCTCGTCGAGCGTGGTGTCGGTGCTGGCGTTCACCAGATATTCCGACGCGGAGAGCCCGGCGCCCTCGATTTCTACGCGCCGCCGCTCTCTCAATGTTGCGGCAGGCAGTCCGGCGAGCATGACGCTGCCGCTGCGCGGGGCCACTTCGGCAAAGCTTGCCGGCACCCGGTCCTGCAGCAGCGCCAGCGTGATCGAGACCGCGCGGTCTTCCTCGACCAGCGGGCCCAGGAGGTCGGCATTGGCCTTGGCGCGCTGACTGGCGCCGGGCGCCAGCGTCACCGTCTGGGCCGGGATGTCCGATGGCTCGGCGTAGAGCGGGTAGATCGCGCCATTGCAGGCGATGAAAAATTCCGAGGGGGTCGTCACATAGCTGCGCGTGATCTGCCCCGCATCGTCGGTTTCCTTGACCAGGAACTTGATCCAGGCGTCCGAGCCGGCCTTTTCGACCGCGATTGCCTTTTCGGCCGAGAATTTGACGTCCTCGATCTCGCCGCCCTCGCAGACCACGTGATTGACGTCGCGGTTGGAGAGGCGGATCGAGCTCGTCTGGTCGGGCAGGGCAATTGTCGTTTGGGCCACTGCAGGCGAGAATGGCGTCAAGGTCATGGCGGCGAGCAACACCGCCGGGCAGGCGCGTGGCCCGCGCCGTTTACCGGAGTTCGGCATCGAATTTTTCCTCGGTGAGTTGGGTGAGCCAGAAGCGGCCGTTGTCGATCGCGTAACCGATGTGGAGATTGCCGCGGAACTTGCGGATCACCCCGCCGATGACGCGGACCTTCTCGACCGGCACCACGATGTCGGTGGACGTCCAGGTCACCGGCTGATCGGGCCGGATATAGGTCGCGATCGACAGTGTCGGATTATCGGCGAGCTCGTCGAGGATACCGTTCAGACTGTCGCGCAGCGCATTGTAGGCGCTGGGATGCGCGAGGCTCAGCAGCTCCTGGAACTGTTTGTCAGCGGAATAGGCCGAATAGGTGCCCGCCAGACTCACGATGTTGCGGGTCATGGTGCGAAGGTATGCCGCCGAGGGAGCATTGCCGGTGACGTAGAGATCGCCCGATGCCCCGAACGGCACTATCACCGTGCGCTGGTTCTGGTTCGAGGTGTAGATCAGCGTACCCAGCACCGCGCTCACGCCGAACAGCCCGGCGATCGCGAACTTCAAGAGCCGGTTCTCTTCGAACAGGTTCGCCGAGCCCTGCAGGTAGCGATGGAGGCCGTAGCTCGCCGGTTTGCCGATCAGCGGATCGTCGTCCGGTTTCTTGCGGGATTTGAGGAAGGGCATGCGCGGCCTCACTCGAAAAAGCGGGTCTGGGTCGGACCCGGATAGTGACGGAAGCGGACCAGCCCCCACCGCCAGGCGAGGTGCGAGAGAAACCCGCGCGGCTTGGTGCGCTTCCAGGGAATGAAAAGGAGAAGGGCGAGGATCAGCATCCAGCCGACCAGTCCGCCGACGATGACCGCGACGAAAATGGTCGACATGACCAGAATGAACTCGTCCGAACCAAACCATAAGATCTGGACCGGGCCGTGCAGATACTGGGGCAGACGCTCGTCCAATGCCCTTCTCCTCCTGCTTCATGACACCTATCGACAGGGGTCATTTCCGAAGGCCGACCATCGGCCTCCAGCTCGTTGCGCGGGGGTTCCCGGCTACCGGTCCACATGGGAGCCGGGAGCGCCCACGCGGTTCAGATCACCATCCCGAAGGTCTGCAGGATGGCGTCGGACTTGATCAGGCAGACCGCGGCGACGATGGTCGGGATGCCGATCATCACGTTGGAAAACAGGCGGCTGACACCGAACAGGAAGGCGGCGACGCCACCGACGAAGCCCATCGGTCCCTTGACGCCCTTGTTCACGACGATGTCGTAAATATCGTAGCCGAGGTCGCCTGCGGCGGGCGCGGTGAAGGCATGCGCGCCGCTGCTGACGAGCGCGAGGACGGCCAAAGGGACGCCGACATTGGCGATTCCCGCGGCATGCTTGCCGATGTTCCGGATCATATGTGTACTCCTTGGATTGGGAGCCGCCCGAAGTGCTGCCTGCCGGCATCGATGGGGATCGCTGTCGGCCGACGGCATGCGGTGGGCGGCTCCAGGGAAGCGCCGCTTGCCGTCGGCATTCCGGTCCGCCTGGGTCCCGCCGATAGAGCGGGAAACCAGGCGTCCGCCATGTGGGGTGAGAATGGGGCCGATAGGCTGGCGTCCGGTGTCAGTTCGGCCCATCGGACGCTTCCTTTTGCGCTTCCTTGCCGATCTTGCCGTCGAGGAAGGCCTCGAGTTCCCCCTGCTGGAAGCCGGAGATGAGCTTGCCGTCGGCGATGAGCGTCGGCGTGCCGCCGATCCCGAGCTTGCGCACCGTCTCGGCATCGGCCTTGACCTTGGCCGCCCCTGCCGCGCATTTTGCGAGGGCCTTGGGCGCGGCGCCGGCATAGATGATCTGGAACGCGGCGGCCTGGTCCGGCGAGCATAGGATATGCTCGGCCTTGGCGGCGGCCTTCGGATGGATACCGCTGACGAAGTAGATCAGCCGCCGTACCGGCTTGCCTTCTGCCGCCTTTGCCGCCCAGAATTTGTCGAGTGCCCGGCAATAGGGGCAGTCGGGATCGGTAAACTCGATCACCGTGGGGGCATCGGCAGGGCCGATCATCAACGCCTGGGCCGGATCGATCGTCTTCAGGCGTTTGCGGGTGCTCGCTTCCTGGGCGAGCGCCGTCAGATTGACGCCGTTACGGTCGTAGACGGTGGCGAAGAGGATATGCTCGCTCGCAGGGGCATAGTAGAGGATCCGCCCGCCCGCGATCGCCTGGTAGATCGGTCCCTTGACGGGCGCGGGACCGAATTCCTCGAACGCGAGGTTGGTGAAAGTCTGGCGGAGTTGGCGCTGCGCGGTCTCCGCCGCTTCACTCAAAACCTGGACATCTGCCTTCGTAGCGACCTTGCCGTCATCAACAGGATTGGCGAACGCGGCGCTCGTGCCAAGCAGCAGCGCGATGGCTGAGGTCGCGGCGCGCAGCCGCCCGGGATTAACGGGTTTCGCCATGGGATATGTCCTTGTGGTTGGAGTTTTGCAGCGCGGCCCGATCGATGCGGACGCTTGCGCCCAATGGGACCGATGACAGCGGGATCGCGCCCGGGGGAAAGGCCGGATCTCGTGAGTGTTTCGGATACTCGCAGCGGATGACGAAGCCGCCGTCACCTTCGACGATGACGAGCCGCGGCCGCGGCTGCGTCGCCTGCGGCACGGGCAATCCTGGTCGCGCCGGCCGGGCATCGGCGACGCCGGCACAGAGTGCCAGCATAGCCATGCCCAGTCCGGTCATTCCCAATCGCTGCACGGGCCGTCTCCTGCCTGAGGGGTGCTGCGCCCGGCCTGGGAACTTGTCCTTGGCCGATCGCGTTCTGTGGCGGCAGGAATGGTGTTTTTGACTTCGAAACCGCAAGGCGCAGGCCATTGTCTTGGGCAATGGGCCGCGTCATTCTGACAAGCGCCAGCGAGTTACGCTTTTGGTTACCAATTCGTTGTAATTGAGGTCGGCCTCAGGGTCGGCAGGAGGAAAGACAGACCGGCTCAATGTGATGGAAAGGGACGAGTCGCGCGGTGGGAAGGGTATCGAGAACCTTCAAACTGAAACTGTCGCCCGCTGGCGTCGAGCTGTTCCTCGACTGCCATTGCAGGCTCGGTCATCTTGTCAACGAGCTGCTTCCCTTCGGTAACACGCTGTACTGTGCATTATTGCATCTTGAGCGTGTCGATACGCGGATTATAGCTGATGGCTTGAAAACCTTGAAGGAATCCGGCCTTGCCGGTGACAGGGTGTGCTTTGTCGGCGCGCCCCTCTCGCTGACCGGGAGCACGTCGAGGCTCGCCGAAAGGCTCGGCCTCGCGGCACAGCGGCGCGGGCCGGCCGCTCTCAATTCGCGCTTGTTCATCGTTGCCCTGAAGCAATTCCGCCTGGCATCGCCCGAAGCCATCATGACGGCCTATGACGAGATGCTTATTCAGGCCGGCGATTGTCTGAAGGTTGGAAAGACATTGCGCGCCAGGCGGTCGGAGCTTTCGCCAATCGGGCAATAATGGCCACAATTGGCGTTGACCAATTGTGTATGAAACACCAATCCCTAACTGTCGAGCTGCCGTGGCGGGCCAGATTCAGCAGTCAGGAGTGGGCGATGTCGCACGAGGGCGTGACATCCGGTCCGGACGAATCTTCGCTTGCCGAAATCAAGCAGATGTCAGGCCGGAGAATCGAGGATGAACGCAGACGCCAGGGCCTTACCCAACCCAAACTCGCGAAGCGGGCCGGCCTCAGCGTGAGCTGGATCCGCGAGATTGAATCCGGCAATCCCCGGACCAGGATCGACGATCATCTGCGCTGTGTGACCGCGCTGGGAATGCCTCCCTGTTCCATCCTCATCCCCATGCTGTTCAAGGCGCACGGCAAGACCTTCCCGCCCCAGCTCCTTGCCGGGAATCTGCACGATCTCGAATGCCAATTGCTCGAGTTCATCGTCAATCATGCTATCGCCGACATGCGCCGCACCCTCGGTTCCGACCGGGAAGAGGGGTCTGAAACGGCGTTTCCTCAACTGCGCTAGCTGATCAGCACCGGAATGGAGGAATCTGCACCTTTACTACTAATGCGACGCACTAGCGTAATTTCTGGCGATTGGTCGTGGGAGTACATCACCTCCTCGACGGATGGATGGCCGGGTCAAGCAGGCAGTCGCCATGAAAGTTTGAACCTTGAAAGGAGAGCCGCACATGCCTGGAAACAAGCCGATCGCAACGCACCCATCGACGGCATGTACGGCACCGACATTCCAGCGGCATACTCGAGAGGCTGAAACGCCGGAGTTTGTCCGGTGGAGGCATCGGCGGTGAAGGAGGAGGCCGAAGATGCAAGCGTGTCAGCCGGGTTCGAGGAGCCTGTTTCGGATGGGCAGGGTCAGGAGCCGGATGGACCGGTCGATGGACCTGCGCTGCGCGACACAGGCCTTGCCATTGCGCGCTGGTGGCTCAGGGCACGGCGACTGCGCGAGGAGACATTTGGCCCTGGACTTTTCGCCGATCCCGCCTGGGATATTTTGCTCGACCTCTACACCGCCGCCGCACGCGGAGAGAGCGTACAGATTTCAAGCCTCGCGTTCGCAGCCCGTGTTCCGCACAGCACCGCGATCCGCTGGGCCAGCATCATGACGAAGGCCGGCATCGTGGTACGGGAGAAAGACCCTAGCGATGCCCGCCGCGTCCATGTCAGCCTCAGTGCAGCGGCTACAGCCCTCATGGAGCGGTATCTCGCCCAGTTGAGCCGGGATGGGCAACTGCCGTCTGTTATCCTGCCCGGCTCCTGACCATGTTGTGTTCGTCCACGTTGCCGACGCCGTAATATCGGACTGTTGACGGGCAAGAGCGTTGGATTTGCAATTGCCCGTGGAGGCGATAAGCCGTTGTCAAATTCCAGTCGTCTTCATTTCTTACCGGAAGGATATCCATGGAAGCGCAGTCGGATCAGGATCTCAATCTTCTCACGCTCACTGCCGACATCGTTTCCGCGCACGTGGCGAACAACAGCGTCGCGGTCGGCGATCTGGCGAACCTAATCGCCAGCGTCCATGCGTCGCTGGCTGGCCTTGGTGGAAGTGTGGAGCCCGCGGCCATCGCTCAGGAACCGGCAGTTCCGGTCAAGCGCTCGGTCAGGCCGGACTATATCATCTGCCTTGAGGACGGAAAGAAACTCAAGATGCTGAAAAGGCATCTCATGACCCATTATCAACTGACCCCTGATCAGTATCGCGCCAAATGGAATTTGCCTGCCGACTATCCGATGGTCGCGCCGGACTATGCCGAGAAGCGGCGCGCGCTCGCCAAGAAGATTGGCCTGGGTCGCAAGCCGGGTAGCAAGGCCGCGCCGAAACCGGCACCCGCAGCGCCAAAGAAAACTGGAAGGCCGCGCAAGAAGCTCACCATCGCTTAACTCCGCTTACGAAAATCATCGTTTACCCCGGGCTTTGAGCCCTTGTTCGCACAACCATCGAGAGGATTCCTCATGAACAATTCCGAACTCGTCGACCAGATCGCCGCCGCCAACGATCTGACCAAGGTCGATGCGAAGAAAATCGTCGACTCTGTTTTTGGCGCCATCGCCGATGCCGCAGCCAAGGGCGATGAGATTGCGCTCAACGGATTCGGAAAGTTCAAGGTGAAGCACACGCCGGCCCGCGAAGGCCGTAGCCCTGCGACCGGCGAGACGATCAAGATCGCCGCTTCGAAAAAGCTTACCTTCTCGGCGGCCAAGGCCATCAAGGACAAGCTGAACGGATGACTTCGCAGTCGGGGGCATAGCCCGCGTCAGAAGCCGAAACACAGACAGCCTCTCGTCAGCGACGGGAGGCTGTTTTCATTCGCGGTTTTGTCACTTCGCTGGCGCGACGGTCGTCATTCGAACAAATGCGCCATCCTATTGGCTTCAGCAGTGCCCCACAGGAGATTGCGCTTCACGCAGTCGGCTGATGTTCATATCATCAAGGCGCTTCTTGGCCGGTCGACAGGGTTTCTGACGGAATCCCTTGATGCCAGGACGTGGCTCGCAAATTGCCAATTTCTTGGTGCGCAGCGGCGCCAAGGTCGATTGGCTCCGACCATCCCTCCAACGAACCTTTCGATGTCCGTCTCTCCAAGGAGAAAGGAAGGGAGGGGGAAAGCGTGCAGTGGCGCGCTTCGGATGTCTTTCGAGCGCGCCGTCATCATGACCGCAGAGACAGGCGTCGTTCATGCCCGCTACGTTCGCATCAAGAAGTTCGCGGAACTGACCGGCTACACGGAGAAGGCGATCTACCACAAGATCGAGAACGGCACCTGGCTTCAGGGCCGTCACTATCGCCGTGCGCCCGACGGCCATATCTGCATAGACATGGAAGGATTCTACCGATGGGTAGAAGGGGCCGTGGGACCGGCGTCGAGCCGCTGAAGTCCTGCATCCGCGTTACGTTCGTTTGGCTGGGCAAGCGCTGCCGTGAGACGCTGGACCTCACGCCGACACCGGCGAACATCAAGGCAACTGAGCGCCTGATGGCAAAGGTATTCCAGGAAATCGAGCTCGGGATCTTCGACTATGAGGCAACTTTCCCGAAGTCAGCGCGCGCGGCCGGGGTGAGGGGGTTCACAACAATTGCCAACGAGTGGCTGGAATCGGTAACCGCCGAGAAGTCGACCATGCAGGGCTACACTGCGGCAATTGAGAATATCTGGGGTCCGGCATTCGGCGAGCGGCAACTGGCCAGTATCAAGCCCAGTGAGATCAAGCGCGAAATTGCCAGGCTGGCCAAGCGTGTCAGCGGCAAAACTGTCAACAACAACCTCATTCCCCTGCGCGGCATCTTCGCGACCGCAGTGGACGATGGAATTATCGACCGATCTCCTCTCGAGCGGATTCGCAATCTCAGCCATCAAGCGCCGATGCCGGACCCGTTCGATCGGGAGGAGATGGAACGCATTCTCACATACCTGCGCGACCACTTCGACGAGCAAGTCTGGAACTGGTACGAGTTCGCGTTCGGCACGGGCATGCGGCCGAGCGAGCAGATCGTCGTCCAATGGAGCGACATCGACTGGAAACGCCGGACAATTCGCGTGCAGCGGGCACGGGTGCGCCATGTCCTCAAATCGACCAAGACCCGTAGCGCTCGCGACGTCGATCTCACCAGCCGTATGATCGCAGTGCTACAGCGGCAGAAGGTGCACAGCTTCATGCGGGGGGCGGATACGCCGATCTTCATCAATCCGGTGACGAACACGCCGTGGCCTGATGTACAGGACCAGCGCAAACTCTACTTTCATCCCGCCCTGCGGGCATTGGGCATCCGAAGCCGCGATGCCTATCAGACGCGTCATACTTACGCGACGACGGCGCTTATGGCGGGCGTGAACCCAGCCTACATCTCACGGCAATTGGGCCATCGCAGCGCGGCCATGCTCTTCAAGCATTATTCCAAGTGGATCGATGGTGCCGACGGCGGGCGAGAAGCAGCGAAACTCGAGGTCCTCTACAGCAGCGATGAGAGTGGCTCGGCAAGGGCGGAGCAAGCGTAGGCCCAGCCTAATCGGGTGTCGCTGCCGGTGGTTTTGCAACGTGCTTTGGTGGTGACCCCTACGAGAATCGAACTCGTGCTTTCGCCGTGAGAGGGCGACGTCCT
>CAZJCT010000008.1:0-46663 GCA_964544675.1 uncultured Sphingobium sp. | reverse complement strand
GCTACACCTTCAACTATCGCGCGATGAAGACGTTGAACGACGAACTTCAGATGCGCTCTGACTGGGTGCTGCCGATCTGCGGCGGGCCGGAGCGGCTCAAGCGCGACGGGCACAAGGTCCACCCGACGCAGAAGCCGGAGGCGTTGCTGTATCGCGTGCTCCTGGCCTGCACAAAGCCGGGCGACGTGGTTCTCGACCCCTTCTTCGGCACGGGCACAACGGGGGCGGTGGCCAAGCGGCTCGGCCGCCGCTGGATCGGGGTTGAACGCGAAGACCCCTATATTGAGGCGGCGGAGGAGCGGATCGCCGCGGCGCTGCCGCTCGACGAAAGCGCGCTGTCGATCATGGCCAGCCCGAAGAGCCAGCCCCGCGTCGCCTTCGGCACGCTTGTCGAAACCGGCTATATCGCGCCCGGCACGGTCGTGACCGACGCCAAGCGCCGCTGGAAGGCGCATGTCCGCGCCGACGGCTCTCTCGCCTGCACAGCCGGTGGCGGCACGGGGTCGATCCACAAGCTCGGCGCGACGCTGCAGGGTGCGCCGTCGTGCAACGGCTGGACCTTCTGGCACTTCGAGGGCGAGAAGGGACTGCAGCCGATCGACGCGTTGCGGCAGACCTATCTGCTGGCGACGATGCCGTGATGTCTTCTGTGCTCCTGCGCGGGCAGGAGTCCGGGGAAGGGTAATGCCAGATCGCCCTGGGTTCCTGCCTTCGCAGGAACACGGTAATGCCATGATCGACAGAGGCCTCTGAACGTGTCCCAACCCCTTCTGCGCCCCGTCCATTTCATCGACTCTCCTGTGGGTTTGCCGGACGGCACTTGGAGCCGTCTGGGCGGGTCGCTGATCTGGTTTCAGGGAATTGAGGTCCGGCGGGC
Organism: uncultured Sphingobium sp.; assembly: GCA_964544675.1. Classification (GTDB taxonomy): domain Bacteria; phylum Pseudomonadota; class Alphaproteobacteria; order Sphingomonadales; family Sphingomonadaceae; genus Sphingobium. Next base: position 45,786 of record CAZJCT010000008.1, on the reverse strand, counting down.
CGGGCGGCCGCCCGAGCATGTGGCAGTGGCCGGTCTCAGCGACTGGTTGGAAAACCTGTCCGACGCCGAACGCATCGCCGCTGAGGCGCAGCTTGCCGGTTTCGCGGCACCTGCGCGCGCGATCGTGCATGGCGAACGGACGATCCGGCTCGATACGCCGCAGGTCATGGGCATCCTCAACATGACGCCTGACAGCTTCTCCGACGGTGGCAAGCATTCGGCCGACCCCGAAGCGGCGGCGGACGCCGGCTTTGCCATGGGGCTGGCGGGGGCGGCGATCATCGACGTCGGCGGGGAGTCGACTCGCCCCGGTGCCGATGCAGTGTGGGAGGGCGACGAGATCGCGCGGGTGCTGCCCGTCATCGAGCGGCTGGCACGCGCGGGCGCGGTGGTCTCGGTCGATACGCGCAAGGCCGCCGTGATGGAGGCGGCGCTGGCGGCGGGCGCGGGAATCGTCAACGATGTCAGCGCGTTGGCGCACGATCCGCGCAGCCTCGATGTGGTTGCGAAGGCGGGATGCCCGGTCGTCCTCATGCACGCGCCATCGGCGGGCCCGGACCCGCATGTCCGCAAGGAAGCCTATGGCGATGTCGTCGCCGCGACCTGGGACTATTTCGCGGCCCGCATCGCCGCTTGCGAGGCGGCGGGCATCGCGCGCGACCGGATCATCCTCGACCCCGGCATCGGCTTCGGCAAGACGCTCGCCGACAATTGCGCGCTCATCAACCGGCTGGCGACCTTTCACGGTTTGGGCTTGCCTATCCTGCTGGGTGCGAGCCGCAAGCGCGTCGTCGGCGCACTGGCCGGCGAGGCCCCGGTCGACCAGCGGCTCGGCGGCTCGCTCGCGCTGGCGCTGGAGGGCGCGCGGGCGGGGGCTGCGATAGTGCGGGTGCACGACGTGGCGGAGAGCGCGCAGGCGCTCCGTGTCTGGCGCGGGCTTCGCGATGCGGCGCTGAGCGTGGGGATTTAGCGCCGCCGGGCGGTCACGGCCGTCAGGTCTTTTGCCTCCGCGCGAATCGGACTATGGCGCCCGCCATGACCGACTTCCAATCCGACCGCCATGCGCCCGATCCGGCGCTGCTCGCCAAGGCCGAAACCCTGACCGAGGCGTTGCCCTATATGCAGCGCTACGCGGGCAAGACCTTCGTCGTCAAATATGGCGGCCACGCCATGGGGGATCCTGAACTGGCGCGCGATTTTGCCGAGGACGTCGTGCTGATGAAGATGGTTGGGATCAACCCGGTCGTCGTTCACGGCGGCGGGCCGCAGATCGGCGCGATGCTCAACAAGCTGGGCGTCGAGACGAGCTTTGTCGATGGTTTGCGCGTGACCAATGCCGAAACGGCAAAGGTCGCTGAAATGGTGCTGTCCGGCGCGATCAACAAGGAACTGGTGAGCTGGATCGGCCAGGCCGGCGGCCGCGCGGTGGGGATCAGCGGCAAGGACGGCGGCTTCGTCACCGCCACCAAGGTCCGCCGCACGCAGAAGGACCCCGACAGCAATATCGAGCGGATCATCGACCTGGGTTTCGTGGGCGAGCCGAGCCGGATCGACCGCTCGCTGCTCGACACCATATGCGATGCAGGAATGATCCCGGTGGTGGCGCCGATCGGCATTGGCGACGACGGCAACACCTATAACATCAATGCCGACACGATGGCGGGGGCAGTGGCGGCGGCGATGGACGCGGCGCGGCTGTTCCTGCTGACCGATGTGGCAGGCGTGATGGACAAGCAGGGAGAGCTGCTCACCGACCTCGATCCCAAGCGAATCGCCGAGCTGCAAAAGGACGGCACGATCAGTGGCGGCATGATCCCCAAGCTGGAAACCTGCCTGATGGCGGTCGAGGGCGGGGTGGATGCCGCCGTCATCCTTGACGGGAGGGTTCCGCACGTCATGCTGCTGGAAATCTTTACCCGGCGCGGTGCCGGCACGCTGGTGCGCGCCTGACGGAACGCGGTTTCGTGTCGATGGTTCGCCGAACCATGGGAGACAGCTCAATCATGACCGACCGCCTTCGCCTGATATCGCTTGCCGCGCTGCTGGCACCGCTCGGTGCCTGCGCCGATTCGCAACCCGTCAGTGGCAACGAGGCGTGGGAGCCGATCACGGCGGCTGCGGGCAACGCGGCTGGCGATGCGGTCCAGCTGGGTGACATCGCGGAAGCACCCGAAAGCAACGCCGTCGCCAACGATAGCGCGCCGCTGGGCGCCGAGGCGGAGGAGATGGCCGCGACCCGCGTCCTGGTGCGCTGGGCGGCGGCGGTCGAGCGGCGCGACTGGGCCGCGGCCCGTCGCGAATGGGCGCAGGCCACCAATGAGAACAGCCCGAGCGAGCAGGAGATGGCCCGCGATTTCGAAGACTATGCGCAGATCGACGTGGCCCTCGGCCAGGGTCGGGTCGAAGGCGCGGCAGGATCGCTCTACTATCAGGCTCCGGTGACGATCACCGGCACCACGCGCGGCGGAGACCCCTATCGCCTGCAGGGTCAGGTCACGCTGCGCCGTGTCAATGACGTGCCCGGAGCCAGCCCCGACGCGCTGAGCTGGCACCTCAGCCAGAGCGAGCTGAAACCCGCATCGTGACGGATTCGGGCGTGGCCTGTCCGCCCCGCTTGTCGGGCGGCCGCCGCATGCGCTAGACGGGCTGCCTGCCTTTATTGGAGATCGCATGGCCTTCGCGCTGTACCAGACCCTCGTCATCCTGCTCGACGTCGCATGGTGGATCATCATCATCCAGGCGATCCTGAGCTGGCTTGTCGCGTTCAACGTCATCAACGTCTCGAACGATTTTGTCCGGACGGTCATGGTCGCGCTCCAGCGGATGACCGAGCCGCTCTATCGTCCGATCCGGCGCATCATGCCCGACCTCGGCGCGCTGGACCTGTCGCCCATGGTCGTGCTGCTGGCCATCATCATCCTGCGGTCGGCGATTCTTCCGGCGATTTTCATGGGCTGATCCATGGCTGGCTGCTGGCGCGCTGACGGGGCCGACCTCATGCTGGCGGTCCGGCTGACTCCGCGCAGCGCAGCCGATCGTCTCGGTGGCGCCTGGGTCGATGCCGACGGGCGGAGCTGGCTGTCGGCCAGCGTGACCGCGCCGCCGGACAAGGGCAGGGCCAATGACGCGCTGGTGGCGCTGCTGTCCCGCGATCTCGGGATCTCGCGCGCCAAGATTTCTCTGGTCGCGGGGGAAAGCAGCCGTCTAAAGCGGGTGCGGATACTTGGGCGCGATCCGATGGTTCAGGGCCGGATCGACCTATTGGCGGGACAGGGCTCATGACAGTCGGCAAGATCATCGATGGCAAGGCATTCGCCGAAGGGCTGAGGGCCGAAGTGGCCAAGGACGTCGCGGCGTTCGTCGCCGATCAGGGCCGCGCGCCCGGCCTGGCGGTCGTCCTCGTCGGCGAGGACCCCGCGAGCGCGGTCTATGTCCGCAACAAGGGGCGCATGACCGTGGCGGTCGGCATGGAGAGCTTCGAGTTCCGCCGGCCCGCCACCATCGGCCAGGACGAGCTTCTCGAACTGGTCGAGGAGCTGAACGGCGATCCGCGAGTCGACGGCATATTGGTGCAGTTGCCGCTGCCCGCCCATATCGACGAGAAAGCGGTGATCGGTGCCATCGACCCCGCGAAGGACGTCGATGGCTTTCATGTGGTCAATGCCGGGCGGCTGGCGGTCGGGGAAAGCGCGCTCGTGCCCTGCACGCCGCTCGGCTGCCTGATGCTGCTCAAGGATGAGCTGGGCGACCTGTCGGGGCTGGAAGCGGTCATCGTCGGCCGGTCCAACATCGTCGGCAAGCCCATGGCGCAGTTGTTGCTCGCCGAGAATTGCACCGTCACGATCGCTCACAGTCGCACGCGCGATCTGGCGAGCGTCGTCCACCGCGCCGACATCGTCGTGGCGGCGGTCGGGCGACCGGAGATGATCAAGGGCGAATGGATCCGGCCCGGCGCCACGGTAATCGACGTCGGCATCAACCGCGTGCCCGCCGACGAGGAAGGCAAGACCCGGCTGGTCGGCGACGTCGCCACGGCCGAGGCGATCAGCCATGCCCGCGCGATCACGCCGGTTCCGGGCGGCGTCGGCCCCATGACGATCGCCGTCCTGCTGGCCAACACCTTGACCGCCGCGTGCGCACGGGTCGCCGCGGGCGCGGTCGAGAGCGTGTGATCGAGCTGTTTCTGTCGGCCTTCGCGGCCCTGTTCGTGGTCATCGACCCGCCCGGCTGCACGCCCATCTACGCCGGGCTGACGAGTAACGCGACTGCGGAGGAGCGCCGCGCGATGGCGATCCGCGCAGTCGGCATCGCGGCGGGCATCTTGCTGCTGTTCGCGCTGGTGGGCGAAAAGCTGCTCTCGACGCTCGGCATCGATCTCGACAGCTTCCGGATCGCGGGCGGGATCATGCTGTTCCTGATCGCGCTGGAAATGGTGTTCGAGGTCCGCACGCAGCGGCGCGAGGACCGGGCGCAGCGCATCCGCGACCGTGAGCACGAGCACCAGCCGGCCGAGGATGTCTCGGTCTTCCCCATGGCGATGCCGATGATCGCGGGGCCCGGGTCGATCGCCACCGTGATGTTGCTGATGGCGCGGGCGCAGGGACCGTCCGAGACTGTGGTGGTCCTTGGCGCGCTCGTCCTGAATCTCGTGCTGATGCTTGGCGCGTTGCTCCTCGCCGGCCAGTTCCTGCGCCTGATGGGGGAGAAGATCGAGGCGGTGGTGACACGGCTGCTCGGCGTCATTCTCGCCGCGCTGGCGGTGCAGTTCGTCATCGACGGCATTCGCGGCAGTCTGGTCTGAGGGATCGCTTCGGTCTGTCCCGCGATTCGGTTGCTTCTCTTGACCGCGCGATGCGCTACGCTCAATCTTTGCATGCCAACAGGATAGCGAGGCACCGCGCCGCATGACGACCCAGACGCTGCCCGACGGGGATTCCGCCGGGACCATTCTCGGCCATCCCAAGGGACTGTTCGTCCTGTTCTTCGCCGAGATGTGGGAGCGCTTTTCCTATTACGGGATGCGCGCGCTCCTGATCTTCTACCTTGTCCAGCACTGGATGTTCTCGGACGAGCGCGCCTCGGTAATCTATGGTGCCTACACAGCGCTGGTGTACATCACACCCGTCATCGGCGGCTATCTTGCCGACCGCTATCTCGGGCAGCGCAAGGCGGTGACCTATGGCGCGCTGCTGCTCACCTTCGGCCATTTCCTGATGGCGTTCGAGGGCGATGGTGGCCAGACCGACGCCACTATCAGCATATTCTGGCTGGCGCTGTCCTTCATCATCGTCGGCTCCGGCTTTCTGAAAGCCAATATCTCGGTCATCGTCGGCCAGCTGTATCCGCGCACCGACGTGCGGCGCGACGGCGCCTACACGATCTTCTACATGGGCGTGAACCTCGGCGCGGCGCTCGGCTCGTTCCTGTGCGGCTATATCGGCCAGACTCAGGGATGGAGCTATGGCTTCGGGCTGGCGGGCATCGGCATGCTGCTGGGCCTTGTCGTGTTCGTAGCCTTCAAGCCGCTGCTGCTCGGGCGCGGCGAGCCGCCCCAGCCGGCGCGACTGCTCGAGCGCAAGGGCGGCGTCCCGTTTGAATGGCTTCTTTACCTCGTCGGCTTTGTCGCAGTCGCGATCGTCTGGGGGCTGATCCAGTATCAGGACGTCGTCGGCTGGCTGCTCGGCGGGTTCGGGCTGCTGCTCGTTGGCTATGTCCTCTACCACGCAGTGACGCGCCTCCCGGCCGAGGACCGCGACCGCATCTTCGCGGCGATGTTCCTGATCGTGGGATCGATCCTGTTCTGGGCGCTGTTCGAACAGGCGGGCTCGTCGCTCAACCTGTTCACCGACCGCCATGTCGACCGCGTCATCCTGGGCATCGACGTCCCCGCCTCGACGTTCCAGTCGATCAATCCGGTCTATATCATCCTGCTGGCACCGCTGTTCGCCTGGGCGTGGACAGCGCTGGGGCGGCGGGGGCTGGAGCCTTCGACCCCCGCCAAGTTCGGGCTGGCGATGATCCAGCTCGGCGCCGGCTTCCTCGTGCTCGTCGCGGGCGCGCTGGCGACTGGCACCGATGCCCCGACGCCGGTCATCTTCATCTTCCTGATCTACCTCCTCCACACGATGGGCGAACTGTGCCTGTCGCCGGTCGGGCTGTCGGCGATGAACCGGCTGGCGCCCGCGCATATGGCGAGCCTCATCATGGGCAGCTGGTTCTTTGCGTCAGCCACCGGCAATTTCGCCGCCGGCCTGATTGCCGCCGCCACCGGGGCCGGCGCGCTGGAGGGCGATACTGCCGGCGCGAAGGAAGTCGTGCTCGGCGTCTATCAGACGGTCGGCTGGGTGGCGGTCGGCTTTGGCGTTGCGGTCATGGCCGCAGCGCCCTTCGTCAAGCGGCTCATGCACCTCGACACGCTCAGCGACGTGTCGCCCGATCACGGCCGCGCGGACAAGGGTGATCCGGCGCCCCCGACGATGGATCACATGCCGGAGACGAGCAAGGGTTAGGGCGGATCGACATTCAGCGCTTACGGCCTGCAAATGGCGGCTTTCCGCGCTTCCGGTGCTCACGTACCTTGAGTACGCTGCGCTCCGGGTCACGAAAAGCCACCATTTTCGCCACGTCATCATCTGAATGTCGATCCGCCCCAGGCCTTACGTGTTTCAACCGTTCGTGCTGAGGAGGGACCGACCCCGAACCTGATCGGGGGAAGGCCCGTCTCGAAGCACCAAGTCCTTCGAGACGCCACTTCGCTGCGCTCTGCGGCTCCTCAGGACGAACGGCGGGTGGAGTGCGGTTGCTTGTATCCTTGGGTCCGCCCGGCTTTGTGTCTATAGCGTCCCCCTGGGTTCGGTAGGGGACAGATCGGGCATGGGACGACGGTTTTTCGGTACGGACGGGATCAGGGGGCGGACCAATGCCGCGCCGATGACGGCGGCGATGGCGATGCAGGTCGGGATGGCCGCCGGCCGCCACTTTCTGCGCGGCGACCACCGGCACCGCGTGGTGATCGGCAAGGACACGCGCCTGTCGGGCTATATGATCGAGAATGCGCTGGTCGCCGGTTTCACCAGCGTCGGCATGGATGTCGTCCAGTTCGGTCCGATTCCGACGCCCGCCGTGGGCATGCTCGCCGCCAGCATGCGCGCCGACCTGGGCGTCATGATCTCGGCCAGCCACAACCCCTATTATGACAACGGCATCAAGCTGTTCGGCCCTGACGGTTACAAGCTGTCGGACGAGGATGAGGCGCGAATCGAAGCGCTGATCGACAGCGAGGTACCGCTCGCGGAGCCGGGGCATATCGGTCGCGCCCGGCGGGTCGAGGATGCGCGCGGGCGCTACATCCATGCGGTGAAGTCGACCTTTCCTTCGCGGCTGAGACTCGACGGACTGCGCATCGTCGTCGACTGCGCGAACGGCGCCGCCTATCAGACCGCGCCTTCCGCCCTCTGGGAACTGGGCGCGGACGTCGTCGCTGTCGGCATCACCCCCAATGGCACCAACATCAACGACGGCTGCGGCTCGACCGCGCCGATGCTGTTGCAGGAGACGGTGGTCTCGGCGGGCGCGGACATCGGCATCGCCCTCGATGGCGACGCCGACCGGCTGATCGTGGTGGACGAGAAGGGGGCCATCGTCGACGGCGACCAGATCATGGCGCTGATCGCGCTCGGCTGGTCGAAAAAGGGCCTGCTGAAGGGCGGGGGCCTCGTCACTACGGTGATGTCGAACCTGGGTCTCGAACGGCTGATGGCGGCCAACGGCATCGCGCTTGAGCGCACCAAGGTCGGCGACCGTTATGTCCTCGAACGCATGCGGCAGGGCGGCTTCAATGTCGGTGGCGAGCAGTCGGGGCACATGATCCTGTCCGACTATGCCACTACCGGCGATGGCACCATCGCCGCGCTCCAGGTGCTGGCTGCGCTGGTGGAGAGCGGCAAGCCGGCGAGCGAACTCCTCCATTGCTTCGACCCGGTACCGCAGCTGTTGAAAAATGTGCGTTTCGGCGGTGGCAAGCCGCTGGAGGCCGACAATGTCCGCCGCGTCATTGCCGAGGCCGAGGCCGAGCTGAACGGCAGCGGCCGGCTCGTCATCCGTCCTTCGGGCACCGAGCCGGTGATCCGCGTCATGGCCGAGGGCGACGACGCGGGTCAGGTCGAGCAGGTGGTGGAGCGGATCTGCGACGCCGTGGCGGAGGCCGCCGCCTGATGCTCGACATGCGACCCGATTGCGAGCGTTGCGGCACCGACCTGCCGGCGGATGCGGCCGGTGCGTTCATCTGCTCGTTCGAATGCACCTTTTGCGCTGAATGTGCCGAAGGCCTCGACGACCGCTGCCCCAATTGCGGCGGCGACCTCACCGACCGGCCGACGCGCCGGGGTGAGGCGCTGAAGCGCAACCCGGCATCGACCGAGCGGCGATTTAAGTGACGCCCCCAACTTCCGTTCGGTTCGAGCGCAGTCGAGAACCGCTGCGCCACCGTGTCTCGACTTCGCTCGACACGAACGGAAGGCGCGCGCCCGAACCGAACGGACTGCGCGCAGGATGAGCACCACCGCGCGCATCCTCATCATCGCCGGGTCGGACAGCGGCGGCGGTGCGGGCATCCAGGCCGACATTCGTACCGTCACGATGCTGGGTGGCCATGCCATGACGGCCATCACTGCCGTCACCGCGCAGAACACGCTGGGCGTTCAGGCGGTGCATGCCGTGCCGACAGAGATGGTGCTGGCGCAGATCGACAGCGTCCTTTCCGATATCGGCGCCGACGCGATCAAGATCGGCATGATCGGTTCGGCCGCCACGGCCTATGCGCTGGCCGACCGGCTGCGGCGGGTCGGCGGCATTCCCATCGTCTTCGACCCGGTGATGGTCGCGACGAGCGGATCGGCGCTTGCCGATGCGGACACGATCGCCGCCTTCGGGCGGCTGATGGACGTGGCCGCTCTGGTGACGCCAAACCTGCCTGAGTTCGAAGCGCTGGGCGGCGAGCTGGGCGTGCGGGCGCATGGCTGCGCGCTCCTGGTCAAGGGCGGGCATGGTGACGACGATATTCTGACTGACCGGCTGGTCGACGCCAACGGGCACGAGACGCTGTGGCAGTCGCAGCGGATCGACACGCGCCACACCCACGGCACGGGCTGCACGCTCGCCAGCGCGATCGCGACGGGGCTGGGGCAGGGCCTGACTCTGGCCGCAAGCATCGAGCGCGCGCGCGACTATGTCCGCGCCGCCCTCCTCGCCGCGCCGGGGCTTGGCGGCGGGCACGGGCCGATGGGGGTTCCGGCGATGGCGGAATCTCGCCCATGATCGCCGGCGTGGACGAGGCGGGCAGAGGGCCGCTCGCCGGGCCGGTGGTCGCGGCGGCGGTGGTGCTGTGCAAGCCGCGACCGGCGGGGCTCGACGACTCCAAGAAGCTGACGGCCGAGCGCCGCGCGGCGCTGGAGGCGAGCATCATGCGGCGCTGCGAATGGGCGGTGGGCGTGGTCGAGGTCGAGGACATCGACCGGCTCAACATCTTCGGCGCAACGATGCTGGCGATGACGCGCGCGGTCGAGGCGCTATGCGCGCGGATCGGCTGCGACCCGCTGGAAGTGCTGATCGACGGCAATCTCACGCCCGCGGGACGTCGCCCCGAATGGCGCTGGGCGGCCCGCGCGATTGTGGGCGGCGATGCCATCGAGCCGTGCATCTCGGCCGCGTCGATCATCGCCAAGGAGCATCGCGACCGGCTGATGAAGGCCGCCGCGCTCGACCATCCGCATTATGGCTGGGACCGGAACAAGGGCTATGGCACGCCCGATCATCTCGCCGCGTTGAAGGCGCATGGTCCCAGCCCGCTCCATCGGCGCAGTTTTGCCCCCGTCGCGCAGATGCTGCTGCCGCTGGGGTAGGCCCGCCTCAGCCCACAGGCTGGGCCTGCCGGGCGAAGATCCTCCGGACGCTGCCGAACGCGCCGCTACGCCGTTCGCGCGGTGCGCTGTAGCGCGGCGGCAGGGGCGGCTGGTCGGCGTTCGCCTGTGGGTGGCGAAGCAGGTTCTCGCTCCGCAACCATCCTGCCGTCCCGAGCCAGAGCCGCTCCAGGCTCCGCGCGGCCTCCGATTGCGGAGCGAAGATGCCGACCGGCGCGCGCATCGCGCTCATCCGCTCGATCTCGCTGCTATAGGGCACGACCGGCCAGTCCGGGTGCTGCGCCAGCGTCTCCTTGTGGATGCGACGGCGACGATCCGCCATCGAGAAGACCGGCAATATGGGGGCCGCCGGGCCGCGCAGCCGCCGGGCAAGTTCCCTCACCCGTTCGAGGCTGTTGAATGCCAGCGGCGCCGGCACGCAGGGCATGAGCAGCAAATGGACATGCTGGATGATCTGCAGATTGGCACTGTGCGCGCCGGGCGGGCAATCGAAAATCACCAGATCGAACCGCTCGTCCAGGCGGTCGAGCAGCGGTTGCAGCTTCCGGTTCCTGGCCAGAGCGGTGAAGAGATTGTCGAGATTGCGCATGTCGGTGTCGCTGGGGAGCAGCGACAGCCCGTCGATCGTGGTGGGCTGGATGAAGGCGTCGGCTTCCCCGATGCCGCTCACCACGCGCGACAGGTCGGGCCGGATGAGGGTCGGCCCGCCGAGCAGCCAACTGCTGTCGCCCTGCGCGTCGATTTCCCACAGGAGCACGCGATAGCCGCGCCGGGCCGCTTCCGCCGCCAGGCTGCAGGCAATGGTCGTCTTTCCGACGCCGCCCTTCGCATTATAGACTGCCACCGTCGCCATTCCATGCCCCCCAGGCTGACGTTGCGCTACTGTATCGGTCTCCGGTTTCGTTGCAACTGCGTTAGGATTCGCGGGAGCGGTTGCCTTGCCGCGTTTTGGGACAGCGGCGCGCGGGCTTTACCGCGCTTTCACACAGCGCCGCTAAGGTCGTTGCGATGCGCAATGATCGGGACAGCGGCAGCGTGAGCAAGCAGAAGGTCATCGTCGTGTTCGGGACTCGGCCCGAGGCGATCAAGATGTTCCCGGTCGTCCACGCCCTTCAGGCGCGGGACGGCATCGAAACGCGCGTCTGCGTCACCGCTCAGCATCGCGAGCTTCTGGACCAGGTGCTGGCGATCGCGCGGATCGTGCCCGACATCGATCTCGACGTCATGCAGCCCGACCAGACGCTCGACGGGCTGACCGCGCGGCTGATCGTCGAGCTGGGCCGTGCTTTCGATGCGGAAAAGCCGGATCGGGTCGTAGTGCATGGCGACACGCTGACCACGATGGTGGCGAGCCTGGCCGCTTACTACCGCAAAATCCCGGTCGCGCATGTCGAGGCGGGGCTTCGCTCGGGCGACATCCACCATCCCTGGCCGGAGGAGGTGAACCGGCGGGTCGTCGCGTGCATCGCCGACCTGAACTTCGCGCCGACAGAGCAGGCGGCGGCGGCGCTTCGGGCCGAGAATCGCGACCCTGCCGGCATCCATGTCACCGGCAACACGGTCATCGACGCCCTGCTGGCGACACGGCGGCGGATCGCGGACGATCCGGCGCTGGCAGCCGGTTTCGCGCCGATCGCGGCGCGATTCGAAGGCCGGCGGATCATCGCGGTCACCAGCCACCGGCGGGAGAATTTCGGCGGCGGGATGGAGGCGATCGCGGGGGCGATCCGCGCCATCGCGGCGCGCCCGGACGTGGCGGTGATCTTCCCGGTCCATCCCAATCCCAACGTCCGCCGAGTGATGGACGCGCAGCTGGCGGGGCTTGGCAATGTCGCGCTGATCGACCCGCTCGATTATCCCAATTTCGTCGCGCTCCTCGACCGTTGCGAGATCGTGCTGACCGATAGCGGTGGCGTGCAGGAGGAGGCACCCTCGCTCGGCAAGCCCGTGCTCGTGATGCGCGAGACGACCGAGCGGCCCGAGGGAGTCGCGGCGGGCACCGCCAGGCTCGTGGGAACCGACCGCGAGCGGATCATATCCGAAATCTTCACACTGCTTGACGATAAGCACGCCTATTCCGCCATGGCCCGCGCCCACAACCCGTTCGGCGACGGCAAGGCGGCAGAGCGTATTGCAGGGATCATCGCCAATGCCTGTCCAAACTGACATCAAAGTGGCCGTCATCGGCCTCGGCTATATCGGCCTGCCGACCGCCGCGCTGATCGCCCGGTCGGGCATGCAAGTGCTGGGCGTCGATGTGTCGCCGCATGTGGTCGAGACCGTCAACTCGGGCCGAATCCATATCGAGGAGGTCGATCTCGACGGGCTCGTCCAGGGCGTGGTGTCGCGCGGGCTGCTGCGCGCCTCGCTGAGCGTCGAGCCGGCCGACGTCTTCGTCATCGCGGTGCCGACACCGGTCAGCCAGGAGCATGCGCCCGACATTTCCTATGTGCTGGCCGCAGCGCGGACGATCGCTCCGGTGCTGGGGGCGGGCAATGTCTTGATCCTCGAATCGACCTCGCCCGTCGGCACGACAGAAGCGATGCGCGACGAGTTGGCGCGGCTTCGCCCCGATCTCGTCATGCCGGGCCTCCCCGGCAATGGCGCCGACATCTCGATCGCTTATTGTCCCGAACGCGTGCTGCCGGGCCGCATCCTCGTCGAGCTGGTCGATAACGACCGCTGCATCGGCGGCATCACGCCGCGCTGCGCACGCAAGGCGTTGAGCTTCTACCGCCAGTTCGTTCGCGGCGCCTGCGTCACCACGACCGCGCGCGCGGCCGAAATGGTGAAGCTGGTCGAGAACAGCTACCGCGACGTCAACATCGCCTTCGCCAACGAGCTGAGCGTGATCGCAGACGGCATGGGCATCGACGTGTGGGATGTGATCCGGCTCGCCAACCGGCACCCGCGAGTCAACATCCTCCAGCCCGGTCCCGGCGTCGGCGGCCATTGCATCGCCGTCGATCCCTGGTTCCTGGTCCACGGCGACCCCGCCAACAGCCGGCTGATCCGCACCGCGCGCGAGGTCAACGACGCCAAGACCGACTATGTGGTCGAGCAGGCGTCGCGCCTGATCGACGAGCGTCCGGGCGCGCTGATCGCCTGCCTCGGCCTCGCCTTCAAACCCAATATCGACGATTTCCGCGAAAGCCCGGCGGTCAAGGTCGCCGAGCGGCTGGTCGCCCGCTACGGCGCGAGGGTGAAGCTGGTGGAGCCCTATGCCGCCGCGCTGCCCCCCGAGTTTGCCGGCACGGACGCCGAGCTGATCGACATCGACGATGCGCTGGAACGGTGCGACACGCTGGTCGTGCTGGTCGATCACGACATCTTCAAGTCGGTGCCCGTCGATGAGCGCGCGGGCAAGGCGGTGTACGACACGCGCGGCATGTGGCCCGACCAGCCGCCGGCGCCGCCACCGCTGGCCGAACTGCGCAAGGCGGGGTGAACGCGCTTCTCGGCCTCGATAACCAACATCGAATAGCGGTCCACCATTGACGCCCGCCGCCGCCCGGCATAGGCGCGCGCCGATGGCTGGGTCACGACTCCCTTCGCGCGAGGCGGCGCGGCTTCGCCTCTATATCCTGTCGATCCTGATCGACGTGGGGGTGCTGGCGCTCGCCTTTGCGTTGGCGAACATCCTGATTCTGGGCGATATCGGTGGCGAGCCGGGCAAGCCCCACGGCCTCGTCATGTTCGCGATGATCGCTCCGGTCTATGTCCTGCTGGCGGTCAACGGCGGCGTCTACGGGATTCGGATGATCGGCAATGGCGCGGTCAGCGGCTGGCGCGCGCTGTGGGCGCTCGGCCAGGCGCTGCTGCTGGTGCTCATCATCATCTTTCTTGGCAAGATCGCCGAACAGCTTTCGCGCCTGACCTTCCTGACGGGGCTGCTGCTCAGCGGTGCCGGCCTCACGCTGGCGCGGCGGCTGACCGATCGCATCGCGCCGGTGCTGGTCGGCGAAGTCCCGCACCTGACGATCCTGATCGCCGACGGTGAGGAATATCCGGCATCGCCCCACGTCCATGTCGTGCAGGCGCAGGCGGTGGGGCTGGACCCGACACGCCATGACGCCGACATGGCGGAAAGACTGGCGCAGGCGCTGCAGGGGGCGGAGAGGGTGATCGTCGCCTGCCCGGCCGAACGCATGGAAGAATGGGGGGTGGCGCTCGCCTCGATTGCCGCGCGGGCGGAGCTGCTGGTCCCCGAGATGCGCCGCTTCGCGCCCGCCAAGGTCGGCGCGTTCGAGGATCACCCGACCGTCGTGGTCGCGTCGGGCCCGCTGCTGTTCCGTGACCGCATCCTCAAGCGCCTGTTCGACATCGCCTTTGCGGTTCCGGCGATGATCGCGCTGTCGCCGGTGTTCGTGATCGCGGCGCTCGCCGTGAAACTGACCAGCCCCGGTCCGGTGTTCTTCCGCCAGGCCCGTCTGGGTCGCAACGCGCGGCCCTTCATGATCTATAAGTTCCGGTCGATGCGCAACGACATGGCGGACCTGACGGCGAGCCAGCTGACCCAGAAGAACGATCCGCGCGTGACCAAAGTGGGCGATTTCCTGCGCCGCACGAGCATCGACGAACTGCCGCAGCTCCTCAACGTGCTGATCGGTGACATGAGCATCGTCGGTCCGCGCCCTCATGCTCCCGCTGCCAAGGCCGCCGACAGCCTCTATTGGGAAGTCGACCGTCGCTATTGGGCGCGGCATGCCATCAAGCCGGGCATGACCGGCCTGGCGCAGGTGCGCGGGCATCGCGGGCCGACCGAGCGGCACGAGGATCTGGTCAACCGGCTCCAGTCCGACCTCGAATATGTCACCAACTGGTCGATCTGGCGCGACATGCGGATCATCCTGGCGACGCTGCGCGTGCTGGCGCATGACAATGCCTTCTGAGGTCATTGCCGGGGCGGCCATCGTTCTGGCGATCAGCCTGACCCTGCTGCTCTGGCCCTTCGTCTTCTACCCGCTGATCCTGTCGCTGCTGCCGAGGCGTCCAGTCGGGCGCGACCGGGGACCGCTGCCGTCGGCGTCGCTGCTGTTCTGTGCCTATAACGAGGAAGCGTCGCTTCCGGCGAAGATCGCCAATCTGCGGATGCTCAAGGCGCGTTACCCCGATCTTGAGGTGCTGGCCTTCAACGATGGATCGACCGACGGCTCGGGGGGCTTGCTGCACGCGGCCGACGACGTGCTGACGACGATCCACGGCCCGGGGCGAAGCGGCAAGGCGCGCGGCATGAAGACGCTGGCGCGCAGGGCAAAGGGCGAGGTGCTGATCTTCACCGACGCCAATGTCCTGCTCGAGGAGGACGCGGTGGAACGGCTGCTCGGCTATTATGCCGACCCGCAGGTCGGGGGCGTGCTCGGCTCGCTCCGCTACGATGTCGGCCAGGCGAGCGCGTCGGCGGCGGTGGGCGGCCTTTACTGGCGAATCGAGGAGGCGCTGAAGGACCGCGAGTCGGCCACCGGCAACGTCATCGGCGCCGACGGGTCGATCTTCTCGGTGCGCGCTTCGCTCTATCCCGCCTTTCCGGACAATGTCCTCGACGACCTGACCGTCTCGATGGCGGTGGTGTTCGCGGGCCGCCGGCTGATCAAGGCCACCGACGTCATCGCGCGCGAGATGATGGTTACCGAGCGGTCTGACGAGTGGCGGCGCAAGGTGCGGATCGCGGCGCGCAGCTGGACGACGCACCGTCATCTGCGCCCGCAGTTGCGGCGGATGACGGGGGTGGACCGTTTCAAATATGCCTCGCGCAAGCTCGCGCGCTGGTTCGGCGCGCTGTGGCTGGCGCTGGCGGCGGCGTCGGCGCTGGTCCTCACCGCGGCCTGGTCGCTTTGGCTGGCGATCGAGCTGGCGCTGCTCGGGCTGCTGTTGTTCGTGGCGGGCTGGCGGGCGCGGTCGGGCAAGCTCGCCGCGCTGGTCGATGTCCTGCTCGCCTATGTCGCGACGCTGCTGGGCGTATTTTCGGCGATGCGCGGCAGGGACTTCACGCTCTGGACGCCCGCCAAGTCGCGCTGACGGGCATGGCCAATATCGTCAGATGCGCTAAGGCGGCGCAATGATCACGATCCATCGCGTCGCCAAGGCGGCGGGGAAGCAGATGTCGCGCGTCGGGCTTCGGCTCCGCATGCTCGCCGGGGCAAAGGCCGACCGCCATTGCCCCGCCTGCCGCAGCGACGTCATCGGCTTCTTCCGATATGGCGCGGCGCGCGAATGGGGCTGCCCGCGCTGCGGCGCCTCGCCACGCGAGCGGTTGATGCATTATCTGCTCGATACCGGCGCGATCGACCTGCCGCGCGGAAGCGCCGTTCTCCACTGCGCGCCCAACGAGGCCAGTCTGGTGGCCCGGATTCGGGCGGCGGCGGGCGACTATGTGCCCGGCGACCTGTTCCCCGAGGTGTACCGCAACGTCCCCGACATCCGCCGGGTCGACCTGATGGCGCTGGATGAGGAGGCGCGGTTCGACCGCATCTACGCCAGCCATGTGATGGAGCATGTGCCCGACGACGCGCGTGTTCTGGCGAACCTGCATCGCGCGCTCCGCCCCGGCGGCGAGGCGTGGCTGATCGTGCCGCTGTGGAACCGGTCCACGGAAGACGGCGGCCCCGGCCTGTCCGGGCGCGAACGCGAGCGCCGTTTCGGCCAGTGGGACCATGTCCGCCAATATGGCCGCGACTTCGCCGACCGGATCGCCGCCGCCGGCTTCACCGTGGACCTCATCGACGCGGCGCGGCTGCCGGCCGGGGATGTCGCGCACATGGCGCTCGACGACGTGCTGTTCCGGGCCCGGCGCTGAGCGGATGCTCGCGCGGCTTGAGCGTATCGGCTGGCTGCGGGGCGGGGTCAAGCTCGCCAATGTCGCGGCGGCGATGGCCTGGGGCTTTGTCGTCACCTTCGTCTTCGTGCGGCTGCTGCCCATTGACGAGTTCCGCGTCTTCCTGCTGCTGATCGCCTTCGCCAACTTCACGATCTCGGCCGATTTCGGATTTTCGGGCATCCTCTATGCCCGGCTGCGGCGCTGGCGGCTGGGGGAGGCGGCGGATTTCGACCCGCGCGAGATCGCGGCGCTCCTCTCGTTCATGGGGCTGATCGTGCTGCTGGGGGGCGTGGCAATCGCCGCCGCGCTCTCCCTCCGGTTGCTGCCGACAGAACGGCCCGTGCTGTTCCTCGCCTTCTACGGCCTGTCGGCGCTGAACATCTTCACCTTGCTGGCGCGACGGGCGCTGGCGGCGCTCGACCATAATCTGCTGTGGGAAGGCGTCGACTTCGTGCGTCGGATCGCGTCGATCGCGCTTCTGGTCGCGGCGCTCTGGGGATTGCCGATCCTGCTTTCCGTGGCGTTGCAGGCACTGCTGATGCTGCTGACGCTCGGGCTCGCGCTCGTCGTCGTTCACCGCTCGGTGAAGATGCGGCCGCGCGACTGGTTGCCGGGTCGCGGGGCGTCGATGGCAGGCGCCTGGACCCGCAACGGCGGCGACATGCGCGTGACGATGTTGCTGACTGTGTCCGATGTGGCGGCGTACAACGCGCCCTATTTCACAATCGCGGCGGCGACCGCTGATCCCCGCCCGCTGCTGCTGTTCGACTTTGCCTTCAAGATGTCGCGGGCGCTGACGGCGGTGATCCGGGCGCTGGTGGAAACGGTGCTTCCCGGGCTGACACGGGCCTATCACGGCGGCGACCGCGCGCGGGTGCGCCACGGCATCGCGCGACTGCGCCTGCTGGGTCTTGGAAGCGCGGTGCTGCTTGCGCTGCTGCTGCTCGTCGCGGGACAGCCGATCTTCGGACTGCTCTATGACGGCGCGGTCCGTCCGGCGCCGCTCGAACTCGCGCTGATCGGCCTGCTGTTGATCGGGCTGACGATGCTGTGCATCTCGACCTATGTGCAGCAGGGATTTGGCCGTTTCGCGCCTTTGGTGCCGCCGTCGCTCGCGTTTCTGGCGGGGTCGGTGCTGAGCGTGCTTCCCGCGCGCTTCGGTGCGCCTGCGCTGTTCGCGCCGCTGTTCCTTGCAACGCTCGCCCTGGTCCATGCCGCCGTCGCGCTGCGTCACGAGGCGATGCTGAGAGGGCTCGCGCGGCCATGAAGCTGGTGATGGCCGACCCGTCGCTGTTTACCGGGCGCTATGACGATGCGCTGTGCGCCGCGCTGGCGGCGCGGGGACATGACGTGCTGCTGGCGGGACGGCCGATGCGGGCCACCGACGCGATAGAACCGGCGGGATATCGCTATGTGCCGCGCTTCTTCCGGATCGCCGAACGTGCGCCGTCGCCGCTGCGCCGCGTTGCCAAGGCGCTGGGCTATGCCTGCGATGCGCTCGCCGGGTCCACCGCGGTCTTCGAGGGCGCGGCGGTGGTCCACTGGCAGTGGCTGCCCTTTGCCGCGGCCGACGCGCACTGGTTGAGGCGGCTGGCGCCACGCCATGCGCTGGTCCACACCGTTCACAATGCGCGGCCGTTCCACGGCAATGGCGGTCGCGAGGCGATGCAGGCGCGCGGCTATTATGACCTGCTCGACCGTTTCGACGTGCTGATCGTCCATGGCGAGCAGACCCGCGCCGCGCTGGCCGACGCGGGCGTGACCCGTCCCGTGCATCTCGCCCCGCACCCGCCGATGCGGCTGGCGGCGGCACGAGACGAGGATCGCGACGCCGTTCCCGCCTCGCCACGGCCGCGCATCCTCTTTTTCGGGACGATCAAGCCCTACAAGGGGTTCGACCTGCTGATCGACGCCGCACTGGCGCTGTGGGGGGAGGGGCTGGACTTCGATCTTGCCGTCGCCGGCCAGCCGTTCATGCCCGTCGATCCCATCCTCGACCGGGTGCGCCGGGCAGGGCGGGGGGACCGGCTGATCCTTGATCTCGGCTTCCTGCCGGAGCAGCGGCTCGACGCGCATCTTGCCCGTGCGGATATCGTGGCCTTTCCCTATCGTCACATCGATTCGAGCGGTGCGTTCCTGTCGGCGCTCGGCTATGGCGCCGCGATGGTGACGAGCGATTGCGGAATGTTCGGGGATCTGGCGGATGACAGTGTGGCGCGTTTCGCGACCGGCGACGGCGCGGCGCTGACGGCGCGGCTGCGCGCCCTGCTGGCGGCGCCGGAGGAGCGCGCGCGGCTGGGCCAGGCGGGCGACAGGCTGAGGGACAGCCTCGGTTCGTGGGACCGGACCGCGGCGCTGACCGAGGCCGCTTTTGCCGACGCGCTTGTCCATGCCCGGCACCGGGGTGCAAAGCTGTGAACCGTTACCTTCGCGAGCTTGGCGACCGGGCGCTTGCGGTTCGCCTCGCGCTTGGCGGCCGGGTCCATCAATATCCCGAGATCCTCGCGCTTCGCCGTTTCATCGGCCATTTCGGCGTGGACTGCGTGATCGACGTGGGCGCGAATGCAGGCCAATATGGCGCGATGCTTCGCCGCGACGTCGGTTTTGCGGGGACGATCCTGTCGTTCGAGCCGAACCCGTCGGTCTTTGCGAAGCTGAACGGACGGGCGAAGGGCGATGCGCGATGGCATTGCCACAATCTCGCATTGTCCGACCGTGACGGCACCGCCAGCTTCAACATCATGGCCGCCGACCAGTTCAGCTCGCTCAATGCCCCCGATGCCGGGCAGGAGGCGATCTTCCAGAGCCGCAACCGCGTCGAGCGCACGGTCGAGGTCGAGACCCGCCGTCTCGACAGCCTTTGGCCGGAGCTGGAGAAGCGCCATGCGATCGCGGTGCCGCTACTCAAGATGGACACGCAGGGACATGACCGCTCGGTCTGCGACGGCGCGGGAGCGCTGCTCGCGCGGATGGCGGGCATCCAGACCGAACTGGCGGTGCGGCCGATCTATGCGGGCGCCACCCGCTATGACGCGATGATCGCCTGGCTGGCCGAGGCCGGGTTCGAGCCCAGCGCCTTCTTCGCCAACAACAAGGGCCATTTTCCGCGACTCGTGGAAATGGACGGGCTGTTCGTCCGCGCCGATCTGGTGCGGGACTGACCGCCATGGCCGCGCGGATCGCGCTGATCGGCGGCGTGGTCCTGTACCTCGCCTGGGCGTGGGCGGGATATGCCGTCCATGTCGCGGGTGGCGGATTCGAAACGCTGCCCGTCTATTTCTTCCGCATCCAGGATCTTCCCGTGCTGGTTGGCCACGCCGTCGCACTGGCGGCGATGCTGGCGCTGAGCGGAGGAGGGCCGCGCTATGGTTCGCGAACGCCGCTCCCCCCGCGCACGCTGCCCGTCGCGGCGGCGATCGCGGGGGTGGCGCTGGCGGCATGGGTCGGCAGGGGCCTTGTCTTCCACGACTACAGCCCCTCGCGCGACGAGGTGATGGTGGAGCTGGCCGGCGCCTATCTCGCCGATGGCCGGATCGGTCGGCCGATCCCGCCCGAATGGCAGCCCTATGCCCGCGCGATGCTGCCCGAATTCTACAGCCCCTATGGCGCGGCGGAGACATGGACGTCGATCTATCTGCCGGTCCATGCCGCGATCCGGGCGCTGTTCCTCAGGCTCGGCGCGGCCGATCTTGCCGCGCCCGCAATGCTGGCGGCGGGGCTGGTGGCGCTCCACTCGGTCGCGCGCCGCCTGTTTTCCGGCCGGGGTGACGCGGTGATCGTCGCGATGGCCATGGCGCTCACCTCGACCCAGCTTCTGGCGACGGCGATGACGCCTTATGCCATGACCAGCCATTTCGCGCTCAACATGA
Source organism: uncultured Sphingobium sp. (assembly GCA_964544675.1). GTDB lineage: Bacteria > Pseudomonadota > Alphaproteobacteria > Sphingomonadales > Sphingomonadaceae > Sphingobium. The sequence continues at coordinate 25,183 of CAZJCT010000008.1, read as the reverse complement.
TCTGGCTGGCGCTGGTGCTGCGGGGCGGGGTGGCCGCGAACCTGCTGGCCGCTTTGGTGCTGATCGCGGCGGCGGGCCTTCACCAATGGCATTTTCCCGCGCTGTTCGCCGGCCCCTTCATCCTTTGGCTGGCGTGGCGGCGGCAGTGGATGCCCGCGATCGTTCAGTCCGGAGCGCTGGGCGTGGCGGTGGTGCTGTGGGCGCGGCTCTGGCCGCAGTATCTCGCATCACTGCTCGGGCCACCACTGGGCGGCGCAGCCCGGGGGGCGCCGGGCATCGGCGCCAAGATCGAAAGCCTGTTCGGGCGGCTCGACAAATGGCAGCCGCTGCTCAACATCGGGCGGCTGATGGCGTGGAACAATGCGCTGCTGGTGCCGCTCGCCGCGCTGGGCCTCTCGCGGATGAACTGGAGGCCCGGCGCGTGGCTTCGTGACCCCCCGATCATCCTCCCCCTGCTGGGCACGGTCCTCATCGGCTTCGCGCTGGCCTTGTATCAGGGCTATGGCTGGGGCTTTCGCTACATGCACGGCCAGCTCGGCGCCTTGTGCCTGCTGGCCGGCTTCGGCTGGACGCGAATCTCGCGCGAGGGACGGCGGCCGCTGCGGCTGCTATGGGCCTCCTGCGCGGCGGCGGCGGTCGCGGGCGCGTTCCTCCTCGTCACGACGGAGAATTATGTTCGCGGCTATGCGCGCACGATGGCGGCGATCCGCGCGAGCAATGCCGATGTCGTTCTGGTCGATCTTCGCGGCGGCTATTTCATGACCGACCTCGTACGCTTCGACGACGGGCGGCCGGGACGGCCGGCGGTGATGGCGCTCGGCCATGTCAGCCATGAGGGGATTCGTCGCCTGTGCGCCACGCGCCGGGTGGCGGTGCTGGACTACAGCCAGTTCTGGCGGATGGGCGTGCATGCGATCACTCCGCTGATCCGTGATGGAGGACGGCTGTCGAGCCGCCAGACCCTGCTTCGCCAGATCGGCTGCTATCGGCCCGTCGTGCCCCCGGTGCTGTCCGCTCCGTCCCGCTGACCGGCGGCGGGCGTGTCGCCCAGGTCGACCTTGCGCCCGCCGATCCAGATTTCCGCGATCCGCACGCGTGCGCGTTGCTCGGGCGAGATGCTGTCGAGCGTGCCGTCGAGGATCAGAAAGTCGGCATATTGCCCCGGCGCGAGCGAGCCGAAGCGCGTCTGCCCGCCCAATGCGCGCGCGCCCGCGACGGTCAGGCTGCCGAGCGCGTCGGGCTGGCGGCCGAGCAGTTCCATGGGCGCGAGCGGGGCAAAGGGCGGGCGGCCCATCGCTGCGCCCGCCCCCGCCTCGCTGCTGACGAGATCGACCCCCGGCGGCGGCGGTGTTCCGGTTGCGGCTCCGATCATGTCGATCCGCCAGCCGCCACTCGCGCCATAGCTCGGCCTGAGCTCCGCAATCGCTGCCAACGCCTCGCCGACACCCGCCGCGTCGCGCGCCAGCAGCACATTGGCAAAGCCGTCCATCGCCGCCCGGCTCATCCGGTTGCGAAGCGCCGTCTCGCCGAGGCCGTTGCCGACTTCGAGCGCAAGCCCCGCGAGCCGCAGGCGGCCCTCGTAGAGCCAGGGTGTGGGCGCGGGACCGGCGGTGATCGCCAGATCGTCGATGCTCCGCCCATAGCCGACGACGCGCAGCCGGAGCGCGTCCCTGTCGCCCGCGCGGCGATAGGTCTGCCAGGCGGCGATGTCGGTGCCGATGTCGCCCACGGCCGTGATCCCGCGCCCCAGCAGCAGCCGCTGTGCCTTAAGGAAAGCGAGGTCGAGATCCTTGGGGGCGGGGGCGGGGACCACGGCGGCCATGCGCGTGAAGTCTGCGCCGGCCAGCACGCCGCTCGTCCCCGCAATCCCTGCAAGCCTCAGTGCCGCTCCATTCGCCCAGCCGCGCCGCCCGTCCGCATCGACCAGCCAGATCGGCGTGTCGGCTGACACGGCATCGAGCGTAGCGGTGGAGGGTGGCTCGCTTGCAACCCAGCCGGCGTCATCCCAGCCGCCGCCCAATATCCAGCGCCGTCCTGGATTGGCGGCGACATAGCCGCGCACCCGCGCCACGACGTCCGCGGACGAGGTGGTGCCCGAAAGATCGAGCGAGAGCTGCGCGACCGCGAGCGGCATCAGCCGGACATGCGCGTCGATGAAGCCGGGGATGAGTGTCCGGCCGCGCCCGTCGAAGCGATAGTCGAGCTGCTTGGGTCGTTTGTCCTTTGCAGTGAGTCGTTTCTCGACCCGACCTTGCGCATCGAGCAGCAGGCCGTTGAAGCGGACGATGCCGCCATCGTCCTCGACCGCCATGCCCTCGACATTGTCGACGAGGCCGCTCGCCAGCACGGGCGCCGTCGCCAGAAGGGCGCAGGCAAGCGCCCCGATCGCTGCCTTCATCGCCGGGTGATCCGCCGGATCAGCGCGCTCGTATCCTGCCGGGCACCGCCCATCGCCTGCACGTCGGCATAGAATTGATCGACCAGCGCGGTGACGGGCAGCGTCGCGCCGTTCGCGCGCGCTTCCTCCAGCGCGAGGCCCAGGTCCTTTCGCATCCAGTCGACCGCAAAGCCGAAGTCGAACCGGTCTTCCGCCATCGAGGCCCAGCGATTGTCCATCTGCCAGCTCTGCGCGGCACCGCCCGAAATCGCCTCGAACACGCGGTCGAGGTCGAGGTCGGCGGCCTGGGCGAAGCGGAGCGCCTCCGACAGGCCTTGAAGAACGCCGGAAATCGCGATCTGGTTGACCATCTTGGTCGTCTGGCCAGCACCCGCCGACCCGACATGGACGATCCGCGCGGCATAGCATTGCATGACCAGCCGCGCGGCCTCGACCGCGGGTTCGGTTCCTCCGCACATGATCGACAGCTTGCCGTTCTCGGCGCCCGACTGTCCGCCCGAGACAGGCGCATCGACGCAGTGAATGCCCCGGCTCTGTCCCTCGACCGACAGCTGTCGCGCGATCCGCGCCGAGACGGTGGTGTGGTCGATGAACAGCCCGCCCTCGCGGAGCGACCGGAACGCCCCGTCGCGGCCCAGCGTGACCTGCGACAGATCGTCGTCATTGCCGACGCAGGTGATGACGATGTCGGCTTCCTCGGCAGCCTGCATCGGGCTGACGCAGAAGGCGCCGCCATAGCGCTCCACCCAGTCGCGCGCCTTGCCGATCGAGCGATTGTAGACCGCCAGCTCGTGGCCCGCCTTCGCCAGATGACCCGCCACAGGGCCGCCCATGACGCCCAGCCCGATAAACGCTATCTTCGCCATTTGTCCGGCATAGAGCGTCATTGACGCGAAGGCCAGATGGGTTAGGGCGGCGCTTGCCATGTTGAAGCTGGAAAAGACTGTCGCCGGGCACGCCGATCTGCCCGTTTCCCTCGACGATGTCCGGGCCGCCCATGCCCGCATCGCGCCATCGATCGTGCGCACGCCCACGCTGCTCAGCCGCACGCTCTCCGCGATGACCGGGGCCGAGGTTTACTGCAAGTTCGAGAACCTGCAGTTCACCGCTGCCTACAAGGAGCGCGGCGCACTCAACCGGCTGATCGCCCTGTCCGATGAAGCGCGCGGGCGGGGCGTGATCGCGGCATCGGCGGGCAATCACGCACAGGGGCTCGCCTATCATGGTGCGCGCATGGGCGTGCCGGTCACGATCGTCATGCCGCGGCCCACGCCGACGGTGAAGGTCATGCAGACCGAAGGCCATGGCGCGACCGTCGTGCTCCACGGCGAAAAGTTCGAGGACGCCTACAATCACGCCCGGACCCTGGAGCGGGAGCAGGGTCTCACCTTCGTCCATCCCTTCGACGAGCCCGACATCATCGCCGGTCAGGGAACGGTGGCGCTCGAGATGCTCGAGGACGTGCCCGACCTCGACGTGCTGGTCGTGCCCATCGGCGGCGGCGGGCTGATCTCGGGAATGGCGACCGCCGCGCGCGGATTGCGCCCGGACATCGCGGTCATCGGCGTTCAGGCGGAGCTCTATCCGTCGATGTACGATTATATCAAGCATGCCGATCTGCCGTGCGACGGCGACACGCTGGCCGAAGGCATCGCCGTCAAGGAGCCGGGCACGCTGACCCGCCGCTTTGTCGAGGCGCTGGTCGATGACGTCGTCCTTGTCGACGAACGCGCGCTGGAGCGGGCCGTCAGCCTGCTTCTCCAGATCGAGAAGACGGTCGTCGAGGGCGCGGGCGCGGCAGGCCTCGCGGCGCTGCTGAGCCATCCGGAGATCGGGCACGGACGCAAGGTCGGCCTGGTCCTGTGTGGCGGCAATATCGACACGCGGCTGCTGGCCAACGTCCTGCTGCGTGATCTTGCTCGCTCGGGCCGGCTGGCGCGGTTGCGCATCCGGCTGCAGGACAGGCCGGGCACGCTGTTCGCCGTGGCGCGGGTGTTCGACGCGATCGGCGTCAACATCCTGGAGCTGTCGCATCAGCGCATCTTTACCAACCTGCCTGCAAAGGGGCTGACGCTCGACGTCGAATGCGAGACCCGCGATGCCGATCATCTGGAGCGCCTGATTGCGGCGCTGAAGGATAGTGGCTTTGACGTCGCGCCGGTCGAGATCGGCTGATCGATCTGGCGGCGCGTGTGGTAAATGGTCTTTTCACCCGCTGGCGTAGCCTGCATAGTGCGTCGCAGAGGATTCACCCTTTCACGTCAGGTTCGATGGAGAGATCGTGAGCGCTGCTTTCCGCTTCCCGCGCTTCTTCATGACGAACGCCAGCCCGTGCCCCTATTTGCCGGGGCGCACGGAGCGGAAGGTGTTTACCGAGCTGACCGGGCAGCATGCCGGTGAGCTGAACGACGCGCTCGGCCGCATCGGTTTCCGCCGCAGTCAGAATGTCGCCTATCGACCGAGCTGCGCCGATTGCGCGGCCTGCGTGTCGGTGCGTATCGTCACGGGCGGGTTCAAGCCGGGCGGCACCCAGCGCCGGCTGCTTCGCCGGAACGAGGATCTGGTGGTGACGGCCTGCCGTCCGCAGGCGACGGCGGAGCAGTTCGAGCTTCTCCAGCGCTATCTTTCCGCGCGCCATCCCGGTGGCGGCATGACCGAAATGGACGAGTTCGATTATTCGGACATGGTCGAGCAGTCGCCGGTCGACACCTATGTCATCGAATATCGCCTGCCGGCAGATGGGTCCGGCGAGCAGGGACGGCTGATCGGCGCCTGCCTGACCGACCGTCAGGGCGACGGTCTGTCGATGATCTACAGCTTCTACGATCCGGCCATCGAGGACCGGCAGGGGCTGGGCAGCTTCATCATCCTCGACCACATCATGCGCGCGCGCAAGGCCGGCCTGGCCTATGTCTATCTCGGCTATTGGGTCGAGGGATCGCAGCGCATGGCGTACAAGGTCCGCTATCGTCCGCTGGAACGGCTGGGCCGTGACGGCTGGGTTCCGTTCGATCCCGAAGGCGAAGCGTCGAGCGGCTCAACGGGTGATAGCTCGGCAGCCAATGCCGCGCCGTCTCCGGGCCTCAGCCTCGGCGGGTTTCTCCTCAAATAAGGAAGTTGGAACTACGGTTCCGATGAGAAAAGAATGGCCCGGACGCCGGAGCGCCCGGGCCTCAGGCAGCGTGAACCGGTGAGGGTCGCGATCTTACCGGCACACGCAAGAGCATGCGCAGCTGGGCTTGGCCTTGGCGCGCCACACCTTCTTTCGGGGCTTGGCAGCGACTTTCTTGCGGTAAACGGGGGTGCGCGCCTTTTCGTAGCTATATTCCTCGGTGATGGTGGTCGTCTCGGTCACGACCGGGGCGACATAGGTCGCTGACGCAGCACCCGCCTCGTAATAAGCGCCGTTTACGGAATAGCCGTAGCTGGGGATCGGCGCATAGGGCAGGGCAGGCACGACCGCCGCTCCGCCATGGCTCTGCCAGTGCGCGCTTCCGTCGTAGCGGCCGTCATAGGTGCCGCTGTAGGTCGCACCGTCGGCGCCATACCAGGTGCCGACCCAGCGACCGTCATACGCCACGCCGTCGTCGGTATAGCCGTCGCGATAGGCGTAGCCACCGCGCCGTTCATAGCTGCGGCGGTCGCGGTCGCGGTCACGCCGCCCGGCCGAATCGCCGATCGCAGCGCCAGCCACCGCGCCGAGGCCGGCGCCGATGATCGCGCCTTCGGTGCGGTTGCCGCGCCCTGCGATCGCGCTGCCGGCGATTCCGCCGATCAGTCCGCCTGCGACGGCGCCCGCGACCGCATCGCCGCGTCCCCGACGGCGCTCGTCGCGATAGTCGCGCTCTTCATAATAGTCGTCATAGCCGCCATAGCGGTCCCAGTCGTAGCCATGGCGAACGTCGATGACGCGGCCATAGCGGTCGGTCAGCACGGCATCGTCATAATAGCGCGACCAGCCATAGCCATAGGCCGGCGCGGGCAGGCCGAAGGTGCGGAAGTCGGCAATGTAGAAGCTGGGGCTGATCCAGTAGCGCGGCAGGACCCAGCCATGGATGGGCCGGCGATAGGCCTGCCAGCCGCCCGGCGCGTTCCACCCGGCATGCCAGCGCCCATCGACGCGCGAGCCCCAGCGCTGGCCCGTATGGCCATAGACGCCGGCGGATGTGCGGTTGGCCATCGCGGCCAGGGCGGCGGCAGAGCCCGCCTCCTGAGCGATGGCGGCGGGGGCGATAAAGCTTGCCGCGCTTGCGAGGCCAAGGGCGAGCATGAGCTTGCGCATTGTCTACTCCAGGCTGTTCTTCGTGAATGCATGCGATGCCCGGTGCCGGGACGGCCGGAATCGTTAACGTCTGTTTAGCATCGCGGTCCGACCGCTGCCACGTCGTTAGCCACGTTCCTTGTACCGTTTCGGGGCAGGCAGATCAGTCGAGCGACACCTTGCCGCGACCCGCCTTGATCCCCGACCGCTGCTTCTTGGCATCGACGCGGCGCGCCTTCGCGGCCTTTCCGGGCCGGGTGGCGACGCGGCGCGCCTGGCGTTCGCCCGCCTTGGCGAGAAGCTCCGCAAGCCGTTCGCGCGCGTCGGCGCGGTTTGCTTCCTGTGTGCGAAAGCGCTGTGCCAGGATGACGATGACGCCGCCCGCCGTCATGCGGCTGCCGGCCAGGACCCTGAGCCGCCGGAAGCTCTCGGGCGACAGGCCCAGGCGATAGGCATCGACGCGAAGCTGGACCGCAGTGGCGACCTTGTTGACATTCTGGCCGCCCGGTCCGCCCGCGGTGATGAAGCGTTCCTCCAGCGCATCCTCGGGGATGGCGGGTTCATCCATCGGCAAGCGCCTGGGCATCGGTGAAGCCCGCCGCGGCGAAGCGGTCGGGCACCGGCGCCGTCGCCTCGACCGCTGGCTTGGCGCCGCGATCGACGCGCAGCGAGAGCGCGTGGAGGAGCAGCGACGGCCTGCCGAGCCCCGACGCGCCGCCATAGACCGGGTCGCCGACAATGCCGTGGCCGAGGCCGTGGAGCGCGTGGACGCGGATCTGGTGAGTCCGCCCGGTCAGCGGCGTGAACAGGACGAGCGCGCGCCCGTCATGCTCCGCGAGCAGGCGCCAGCCGGTGCGCGCCGCCTTGCCCTTGCTGTCGGGCACCATCCGCCAGCCCGCCTCCGCGCTGCTGGTCTTGCCGAGCGGCAGGTCGATCTCTCCCGCGTCCGACGTCGGCACGCCCGAGAGGACGGCGATATAGCGCTTGTCCACCGCGCCTGCCTCGAACGCGGCCGCGAACCGCTTGTGCGCCTTGGGGTTGCGCGCGAGCAGCAGGCAGCCGCTGGTGTCGCGGTCGAGCCTGTGGACCGCCAGCGGCCAGCGCTGGAAGCCGAAGGTGAGCGAGGCGAGATGGTTTTCGAGGCTCAGCGATCCGTCGCGCGGCGGATCGACCGGAAGGCCCGCAGGCTTGTCGAGGACGATCGCCTCGCCGTCGATGAACAGGACGCGGTCCGCGAGCGGAGAGCGGTCGATGGGGGCGAGCTTGCGATTGACGGACATGGCCACCGCTATAGGACGGTTGCATGGGGGAACAAAGCGCGGCGCAAGCCGATCGTCTCAAATGGATCGACGCGGCCAAGGGGGTGGGGATCATCCTGGTCGTCGCGGGCCATGTCTGGACTCGCGGCGCGGCGCGCGACGCGATCTACGCCTTCCACATGCCCTTGTTCTTCCTCCTGTCGGGCTATCTGGTGCGGCCCGTCCCGACGCGCGGCCTGATCGTGGCGCAGGCGCGAACGCTGCTCGTCCCGTTCGCGGTCTTCTCGGCCCTGCTGGTGGCGGCCGATTTCGCGATCGAGGGCGCGCGCGGCGTTCGCCCGATCTTTGCCGGCTGGGGGGAGGCGGCGCACACGATCCTGTTGCGCACCGACCTGCTGCGCGGGCCGTTCGCGATCCTGTGGTTCGTGCCATGCCTGTTCATCGCGCGAGTCCTGTGGAACGGGGTCGCGGCGCGCTGGCCCGAGCCGGCCGTGCCGTTGTGGCCGGCGCTGGTTTTGGCGCTGCTCGGCGGCGCCTGGCTGGCAGGAGCGGGCGTGCCGTCGCCCTTTGGCCTGGCGGCGGTGCCGGCGGCATTCGCGCTGTTCTGGGCCGGGCAGCTCTGGCGGAGAGCGCCCCCGGTGCCGGGCGGAGTGGCGTTCCTGCTCGTCGTCGCGGCGCTGGCGCTGCTGCCGATGCTCCCGCCGCTTAACCTGAGGGGAGGCGATTATGCGATCCCCGTCGTGTCGCTCGCCGCTGCCGCGCTGGTCAGCGTCGCGCTGTCGCTCGCGCTGATGCGGCAGCGCGCGCCGCTGGTCGCCGCGCTCGCATGGGTCGGGCGCGCGTCGCTCGTCATCATGTTTGTCCACGTCGCCTTCATCCATTATCTCGCGCCCTATCTGCCCAAGGCGGCGCTGTTCGGCGTCGCGCTGGCGGCCGGCGCGGCGATCCACATGGCGGCGCGGACGACGCGGGCCAGCCGCGCGCTGCTGCTCGGCCAGTGGAAGCCGGAGGCGTAACGATATTGACTCCGAAACGATTCCGAGTCCGCCTAAAGCCCTGATTTCCGATTCTTTTCCAGCGACTCGTGGATTCCTGCGGCTTCAGACAAAATTAACCTTTTGCGTTCACAACGCTCATGGTTAATAACGGCATCAAGGCGCGTCGGACAGGGCGTGTCAGCAAGCGATCCAGAGGGGCTTCAATATGCGCGTGCTGCTGATTGAAGATGAGCCGACCACCGCCAAGGCCATCGAGCTGATGCTGGTTACGGAAGGCTTCAACGTCTACACGACCGATCTGGGCGAGGAAGGCCTCGATCTCGGCAAGCTGTATGATTACGACATCATCCTGCTCGACCTCAACCTGCCGGACATGCACGGCTATGACGTTCTGAAGAAGCTGCGCACCGCGCGCATCCAGACGCCGGTGCTGATCCTGTCGGGCATTTCGGAGATGGACAGCAAGGTCCGCTCGTTCGGCTTCGGCGCCGACGACTATGTGACCAAGCCGTTCCACAAGGAAGAGCTGGTCGCGCGCATCCACGCGGTCGTGCGCCGGTCCAAGGGCCATTCGCAGTCGGTCATCCGCACCGGCAAGCTGGCGGTCAATCTGGACGCCAAGACGGTCGAGGTCGACAGCGCCCGCGTTCACCTGACCGGCAAGGAATATGCGATGCTGGAGCTGCTCTCGCTCCGCAAGGGCACGACGCTGACCAAGGAAATGTTCCTCAACCATCTCTATGGCGGGATGGACGAGCCGGAACTCAAGATCATCGACGTCTTCATCTGCAAGCTGCGCAAGAAGCTGTCGCTCGCCTGCGGTGGCGAAAATTACATCGAGACCGTGTGGGGCCGCGGCTATGTGCTGCGCGATCCCGACGAAGTGGCCGACACGCCGGAAGTGCGCGTGGCCTGAACCCCTTCTCCCGAAGCGCTCCCATAGCGCCACTGACGGCGGGCCGATGGTCCGCCGTCTCTCTGTGTGGGGCGATCGTTCGCGTCACGCTTTCAAACAAGCGTCACCCGGGCGAACATTCACCGTCACCCCAGCGAAGGCTGGGGTCTGTCACAGCAGCGCGCCACCGTCAGCGACCCCAGCCTTCGCTGGGGAGACGAATGGAGGCTGACATATGCGGAGAAATGCCACCGCTTGCCCCGCCGCCAACACCGCCCCATATCCGCGCGATGACAACACTCTCCTTTCTCGACCTCGTCCCCGTCATCGAAGGCGGCACCGTCGCCCAGGCGCTCAGCAACGCCGCCGACACCGCCGCGCATTGCGAGGCGATCGGCTTTTCCCGCTACTGGGTGGCGGAACATCATGGCATGGCGGGCATCGGCGGCGCGGCGACATCGGTCGTTCTCGCCCATGCCGGCCATGCGACCAGCCGCATCCGCATCGGGTCGGGCGGCATCATGCTGCCCAACCACGCGCCGCTTCAGATCGCCGAGCAGTTCGGCACATTGGACGCGCTGTTCCCCGGACGCATCGACCTGGGGCTGGGGCGGGCGCCGGGGTCTGACATGCGCGTGGCGCAGGCGCTTCGCCGGACGCTCAACAGCGATCCCAATGGCTTTCCGCGCGACGTGGTCGAGTTGCAGGCCTATTTCGCGGGCGACCCGGCGGCGGGCTTTGTCGCCACGCCGGGCGCGGGCGCCGATGTCGAGATGTGGATTTTGGGGTCGAGCACCTTCGGCGCGCAGCTCGCCGCGATGCTGGGCCTGCCCTATGGCTTTGCCTCGCACTTCGCGCCCGGCCTGATGGATCAGGCCATCGCCATCTATCGCGAGCAGTTCCGCCCCTCGGAGCGGTGCCCCAAGCCGCGCGTGATGGTCGGCTTCAACATCTTCGCGGCGGAGAGCGAGGCGGAGGCGCGGCTTCTCGCCAGTTCGATGCAGCAGACGTTCATCAGCGTTCGCACCGGAATGCCGACCAAGGTGAAACCCCCGGTCGAGGGCTATTATGACAGCCTGCCGCCGCAAGCGAAGGCGATGCTGGACGATGTGCTGGCGGTATCGTCGATCGGCACGGTCGACACGGTCGTCGCCGACCTGGAGCGCCTGATCGCCCGCACCGGAGCGGACGAGATCATCGTGGCGTGCCAGATGTACGATCAGGAGGCGCGCAAGCGGAGCCTGGCGATCGCGGCGGAGGCCATGGGGCGGGTGCGGGTTTGATACCCGCGCTCCCGCCGCAAGCCCGGGTCACTGCCGCGGATTGACGGCCGCGGGTCCGGCTCTTGTCGCCGCATAATCGGCTTCTGCGCGGGTCATCTGCACCCTGCCGTCCTCGATCCGCCTGATCGCGGTCGCCTTGGCAGTGGAGGCGTCGCTGATCTGCTGCTCCGCCTCGGCAAGATCTGTGCGAGCCCGCGCCAGATTGCGCTCACCTTTGGCGAGACTGCGGCTGCTTTTTGCGTCGGATTTCTCGCCGCTCTCGACGTTCTTTTTGCCTGCGGACCAGGCCGTTCCATAGGCGCCGATTTCATGGCCCCGGTCGGAAAGCCGTTCGCCCACATCTCTCGACGCCATATCGGAGGCGCATGCCCCCAGCGTCGAGGACAGCGCAAGCGCAACCGCGATGCCGGCGGCGCGTTTCAAGCCAGCCGCAGGTCGTTTGACAGAGGGGATTAAGTTTCTGGAAGAGGCTTTGAACATCGAATGACTCCCGTTGATAAGCGGGAGCTCGGTTGTCTCTCAGTCGGCGGCGCTCATAAGACATAAATCAGGCCGATGACCGGAATATGGGGTTAGTTTTACCAGTTGCAATCATATTAATAAGTATAATTTGGATATATCGTTACTTGAAAGTTGCGAATAGTCACAACAGTCGAATTGATGCAGGATTATTCTCCTGGGCGTGTATATAGACGGCAGGTCTGTCTGCCAGACTATCCGTGGCGGCCTCTTCCTAACCTGCACTCGCTTGCACTTTCGCAGGCTCGGCGGTCACTGAAGGCGCATCTCATGCCAGAGCTTTCGCCGACGCAACAAGACATGCCTGACAGTCTCGCACTTGCGCTCGTACACGCGTCGCGCACACCCGTTCTGCTCATCGACGCGAACCTGCGCGTCGTCGAAGCAAGCGACTCGTTCTGCACGGCGTTCGGCTTTGCAGCGGGGAGCGTCGCGGGATGCGAGCTCGCCACGCTGGGCGAGGGCGAATGGAACATGCCGCGGCTCCGCTCGCTGTTGCGGGCGGCCTTTGCGCGAACCGCGAATGTCGATGCCTATGAGATCGATCTGGTGCGCTCGGGCCATCCCGATGCGTGCATCATCCTCAACGCGCACCTGCTCGACCATGATGAGGGTGCTCCGCTGATCCTCCTCACGGTCAGCGACGTCACGTCCGCCCGGCTCGCCGACCTCATCAAGGACGACCTGATCAAGGAGCGGCAGGTTCTCCTTCTCGAACTGCAGCACCGGGTCGCCAACAGCCTTCAGATCATCGCCAGCGTGCTGATGCAGAGCGCGCGGGGCGTCCAGTCGGAGGAAACCCGCGCGCACCTGCGCAACGCGCATCACCGGGTTCTGTCGATGGCGACGCTGCAAAAGCAGCTCACCGCCTCAACCGAGGACAAGGTCCAGTTGCGCCAGTATTTCGCGGGCCTGTGCGACAGCATCGGCGCGTCGATGATCGACGAGGAGGGCAAGATCACGCTGACCTCTACGACCGACGACAGCTCGGCGACGGCGAATGTCTCAACGAGCCTGGGCCTGATCGTGACCGAGTTGGTGATCAACGCGCTCAAGCACGCGTTCCCCGACCGCGCAAAGACGGGCCACATCTCGGTGGATTATCACGAGCAGGGGAAAGGCTTCGCCCTCACCGTGTCCGACGATGGCGTCGGCATCGCGGCCAGCAAGGGGCCGACAACGCCGGGGCTGGGCATGGGCATCGTCGATGCGCTGGCGAAAAATCTAGGCGCGCGGGTCGAGACGACCAACGCGGCCCCCGGCACGAAGGTCGCCGTCGTCCGCGACGATTGAGGGGGGCACTCAAGGATAGCCCGCTTGCCGTTGGTGGCGGACGGCGAGGATCGCCACCGTCTCGCCATCGAGGCGATAGAGGACGACATAACCGCTGTTGCCGAAGTCGATCAGCCGCTCCCGATAGTCGGGGTCCATGTCCTCCACCGGACGGCCCACGTGCGGCGATGCCGCCAATATCCTGATCCCGGCCCGGATCGCCGCGACCGCGCGCGTCGCGGCGTCGGCGTCCCGCGACAGGAGCCAGCGATAGAGCCGCTGGACATCGGCCAGTGCGGCCGGTGTCCAGATCAGCCGTGGCATTGGGGCGGCTCGGCATCCTCGCCCGCTTCGAGCTTCGCCAGCCAGGCGTCGGCTTCGTCAAGCGTCAGATGCTGGCCCGTCTGCTGATAGGCGTCCCATGCCCGCATGGCGTCCTGCCGCAACGCCTCGCGCTTTTCCTCGCGCTCGACATATTGCGCGATGGCTTCGCGCATGATCCAGTGCGCGGTGCGCCGACGCGCCTGCGCGAGGGTCTGGACGCGCCCCTTGAGGGCGTCATCGAGCTTGATGGATGTTGCCGCGGCCATGATGCGAGCCTCCGTAGTGAGAGGTATTACCTTGCGCTAAGATACGCTCCCCCGACTGCGCCGTCTATCGTTGATGCCACGGGCGAGGACCTATTGGAGGGGATTAGGCGGCCGCCCGCGCGGCCCGGATCGGGGTCGGACTTAAGGGGTTCAAGCTCTGGATGGCGAAGTAGACGTTGGCCAAACTGCTTCAGCTTTGCATCAATTACTCGTTTACATGCTGATTTGACGAAGCTTGCTGCCAGATGGGCCAATCTCGTAGACGCCGCGCCCGCTAAGCTCAACCAACTGGACCATCTGAGGCCAGACAACCAAGATGCGCGCTGCCTGCCGGTTGAGCGGCATGTCGAGTACACCCTTGGTTGGAAAAAAGCCAACGAGGTTTGCCTGCAACAAAAGCGCACGAGAAGGCTTTTTCTTAGCAATGCGGATATCACCCGACAGCACCGACCACCCGCCCTCTGCCCCAAGGTCGCTGATCCATTCCTTATCTGTGACACCCGCTCGCTTATAGCGATCTCGAAGCGCGACCACCTCATGCTCGCCATTGAATAGCGCATTGAGGCCCCGCGCCAGCGAAGGCGGAAGATTTTCATCCACCAAGAGCTTCAGTGAACGAGCCGCGATCCCCTCCGCTTCTCAAAGGCGAGGGCGTCTCGCACCAAGCCCTCTCTCAGTTCAAACATGTGGGCTACGCGACGGATTGCGCCGCCCTCAGCCTTAACTGCTTGAGCGAGGCGCGCAGTTGTCAGGCTGTGGCCTGCAAGGCTCGGCTGACCAAACGCGAAAAGCGGATCGGCAACAACCGTCTTCTTGTTGGGTAGCAGCCACCAACGCTCTGCCGCATCTGGCCCGAATTCAAGTCCAGCTAAGCTCGGTTCAACGACACGTCGGAAGACCCCCTGCCGTCTTTTCAGATCAACCAGTTCTGGCTCGGCAACGTCGTTTGTGATTTCCAAAAAAATGTTGCGTCCGTCAGTCTTGAACTGTCGGGTCGAAAGCGGATGGTCGTCGCCAACGATTTGACGGGCCCGCTCCAAGCACAAGCGGATTGTTGGGAGGCCGATACCTCGCTGCCGCAACGCATTTACGATTCGTGCCTCAACCAAGTCACGGAACCCAAGCAGCACTTCACCGTCAACGGAGGGATGTTGAGCTCGCCAGAGCGGAGGTTGTGCCGCGTGGCGTCCATGATGGTCGTACTCATAACCGAGAAGCCATCGCCGCAGTGTTTTTGCACCCATGCCGACGAGCCACGCTGCCTCGGGAGCAGTATATATTCCGAGACCGAATGCCGCGTTGTTCATGCGTCGATATAGACATCTCGAGAGCTAAGGAAACACTCGAATTTGCGATCCGACGGCGGTCGGATTGCATCACGCCGAGAGGAACCCATCTTCAGGGCGAATATCAGTCGGGCCGCTTGACGGGCAGCTATTGCTAAATGCGCAGTCACTGCGCGAACGGCCGGTTGTGAGCGCCCAGCCCCCGCCTCCTCACTCATACCCATCATCCCCATAGCTCGCGACGGCCAGATCGCTAAACCGCGTGCTCCTGGCATCGAAGTACATCCGCACCCTGCCGGTCGCGCCGCGCCGTAGTCCGGCAACCGACAGTCCAGCATGGCCGTGGATGCGCTCCGTGCTTGCGGCCCCGGGCCCGACAGGCGCCTTCGTCGTCGGGACGCGGCCGCCTGGACACATCGCCACCATCCTCACGATCTACGGCCTCACGATAGACGGGCCAGACCATGTCGGCAATGTGGCGCGATCGCTCCCGCTTTGCGCAGGCCGGGCGGCTGCGGGCGCCGGTCCGCACCGCTCGCCTTCAGGGATGGATGCTGGCGCGGGCCATCCATTGTTCGACCAGCGTCATGCCGGCGGGGGTGATCACGACGTTCACGCGCCGGCCGTCGTTCGGATCGGCGACGCGTTCGGCCAGCCCCTTTTTGACGAGGACGCTCAGCCAGCGCAGGCCGGTCGTCGCGGGGCCTCCCGACGCGATGCAGGCGCTGGACACCATCACCGGGCGCTTTCCGGCATGGGCGTAGAGGTCGAGCAGGATCATCAGCCCGCTTTCGCCGATATCGGGCGCGACGGCATGCCTGGCCAGGACGGCGCGCTGATAGGCGTTCAGACCGCTCCTCGGCCATTCCTGACGCCGCGGCTGGGGGTCGGCGGCAGCGGCAGGCTCGAACATCTCGGCATGAGCCCCGTCACGGGCTTGACCGAGGCGATCCTCGCTTTCGCGCCGCAGCCCGGTCAAGAAACGGCCCCAGAAACAGGACGCCCAGAGCGGGGATGCTCCAGAAGGCGGCGGAGTCCTCGTACACGATCCCTGCCATGCCCGGCGCCAGCCACCAGGCGACGAAGGTCATGACGCTCAGGAAGTGAAAGGCGAGGATCCACAGCGGCCAGAAGCGATCCGTCCGAAGCGCGATCGACCCCAGTGCGACGAGAAGCACAAGGTCGACGACGAAGGTGACGAGCGGAAGGCCGAAATAGGGCCTGAGGAGCGATATCGCCGCGGGCGTGCCCAGCGCGGCGGACAACAACAGGAGGCACAGGGCTTTTCCTTCCCGTCCGCCACGAATCCAGGCATAGCCGCAACTGCCGAACAACAGGACGGAAAACGAGATGTTAATGAGGGCCATGTGCCCTTGACCGTTTCAAAGATGCGGATTCAGGTCAAGGGCACCGGTGGCAAATCAGGCTGCCGCCTCGACCTTGCGATCCTCGGCCGAACCGAAGATGCCGTCGGTCAGAACCTTGTAGCAGCCGAACCCGACTTCACGCAGGTTGCTTTCGCCTTTCAGGGCGATCAGCTTGCGCTGCATCTGGATCATGTCCTTGCGGCTTTCGACCATCTTGGTGAAGCCTGCCGCCATGGAGTCGAGCGCTCCCTGAAGGCGCGCCGGCGGGATCGTGGACACGGCGTTGGTCTCCATCACCGAACCGGAGAGCCGCAGCGTATCAAGCAGAGCGGTGTCGACGCTCCGGAACATCGTTTCGATATCGTTCGAGACAGTTTGTCCACCCACTTTGGAAATCTGCATACAACCTCCCATCCCCGAAGCGCATGCGCCCGGGTTGCATCACTGCGTCAGCCGTTGATGAGATGGAGGATCCCGGTGATGAGCGTGATGACTGCCGCGACAAACAGGAGCGAGACCATGGCTATGCGAGCCACCGCTCCCCCTCGTTCGGCAAGCATCATCTCATGTCGTTGTCCCCCGACCGGTGGTAGGCGAAACAGGTGCTTCAGAACGGCCATCACGCCATGGGCCTGATTGTCGTTCGTCGGCTCTGCGACCGCCGGCTGCCCGTGATCTGGCGGCTGCGGCGACGATGGGTCAACGATCACGGCTCCCATGGGGAATTCTTCCCCAGAGCGACCCTGGCCTTCGAGGAACAATCTGGCGGCCTCGGCGCGGCTGGATACACCCAGTCGCGCGACCGCTTCCTCGACATGGCGATCAACGGTTTTCGGCGACAGGTCGAGATGCCGACCGACCTCCTTGGACGTATAGCGCTGGGCGATCAGCCCCAGCACTTCATACTGGCGCGGGGTGAGCCGGACATTCCGTCCCGTTACTGTTGATGCATCCTTCATGCGGTCGCTCGGCCCCCCATTTTCGTGCCGTCTCCGATTCGGATATAATCCGTTGGAACGTCGAATGTAAAAGGGGCGCGTGTCGTTCGCGCGGCCGACGTCTTGAACCCCGGCGCTGCACGGCCGCGATCAGGGCGGCGTCGTCCCGTTCTGGGTCGTCAGGCTGCCCTGTCCAACCGCAACGGGTCACTCGTAGCCATTGTCGCCATAGCCCGGGTCCGCCAGGTCGCTGAACCGCGTGATCTTGGCGTCGAAATACATCCGCACCTTGCCGGTCGCGCCGTGGCGTTGCTTGGCGACCAGCAGTTCGGCGTGGCCGTGGATCCGCTCCATGCGTTCGGCCCAGGCCTGATAGGCGCCTTCGTCGTCGGGGCTCGGCTGCTTGGACATCTCGTAATAATCCTCGCGATAGACGAACCAGACCATGTCGGCGTCCTGCTCGATCGACCCCGATTCGCGCAGGTCCGACAGTTGCGGGCGCTTGTCCTCGCGGCTTTCGACCGCGCGGCTGAGCTGTGACAGCGCGATGACGGGGACGTGCAGTTCCTTGGCGAGCGTCTTCAGACCCCGCGAGATTTCGGAGATTTCCTGAACGCGGTTCTCGCCCGCCTTGCTCGTCCCCTGGAGGAGCTGGAGATAGTCGACGACGATCAGGCCGATGCCGTGCTGGCGCTTCATCCGCCGCGCGCGGGTGCGAAGTGCGGCGATGGAAAGGCCCGCGGTGTCGTCGATGAACAGGGGGAGCTTTTCGAGGTCGCGCGCCGCGCGGGCGAGGTTCTGGAAATCGGCGCGGCTGATCTTGCCCATGCGCAACGCCTCGCCGCTGATCCCCGACTGTTCGGCCAGGACGCGGGTGGCGAGCTGGTCCGCCGACATTTCGAGGCTGAAGAAGGCGCAGCGCGCGCCCATGTTGCGGTCGGGCTCGATCCCGTCGTCATTGTCGCGAAGCCATCTCGACGCGGCATTATAGGCGATGTTGGTGGCGAGCGAGGTCTTGCCCATGCCCGGACGGCCCGCCAGGATGATAAGGTCCGAATTGTGGAGGCCGCCGATCTTTTCGTTGAGGCCGGTGAGGCCGGTGGTGATTCCCGACAGATGGCCGCCGCTGTTGAGCGCGCGCTCCGCCTGCGCCACGGCGAGCGTCGCGGCGCTGCTGAACGCCTTGACCGTGCCGGTCTCGTTCTGCCCCTCCGACACCCGGTAGAGCGCGGTCTCGGCTTCCTCGACCTGCGCCATCGGGTCGATCCGCTCGCTGGTGTCGAGCGCCTTTTCGACGAGGTCGCGGCCGACGCCGATCAGCTCGCGAAGGAGGGCGAGGTCGTAGATCTGCTGCGCGAAGTCGCGCGCGCCGATCACCGCCATGCTGCTGCCGGTGAGCTGCGCGAGATAGGCGCCCGCGCCGCCGAGCTGGACGAGTGCGGGGTCGCTTTCGAGCAGGGGTTTGAGGGTGACCGGATTGGCGATCATGTTGCGGTCGATGAGGCGGACGATCGCCTCATAGATGCGGCCGTGCATCGGGTCATAGAAATGCTCGGCCTTGAGGCGCATCTGCACATCTTCGGCCAGGCGATTGTCGATCATCAGCGCGCCGAGCAGCGCGGCCTCCGCATCGACGTTGCGTGGCATGCGGACCGCATCCTCGGCCCCATCGGTCGGCAGTATCTGCATCAGTTCACCCATGGCGCAGTCATCGGCCCAGACGGCGTTCGCGGCAAGGCCAAAGAGCTGTGGACGCTTTGCTGTGGATAACGGGGATGAAATGGCGGCGGTGCGCGCGCGCCCTTTGGCTTGTCGTCGCGGCTTTGCGGGCTTAGGGGGACGAACGATGGCCGATCCACGCATCATCGATATCGCTCTCGACGAGAAGACGATTCTCTGGCGCAACGCCGACGTCGAGCAGGAGCGGCGGATCGCGATCTTTGACATATTGGAAGAGAATATGTTCGCGCCGCAGCGCGAGCATGCCGACGGCTATGCCGGGCCGTACAAGGTGTTCCTGAGCGTCGAGGAGGGGCGGCTGGCGATCGAGATCCGCCGCGCCGACGATAGCCCGCTCGAGGCGGTGATCCTGGGGCTCGGCCGCTTTCGCCGCGCGATCAAGGATTATTTCGCGATCTGCGACAGCTATTATCAGGCGATCCGCCAGTCGACGCCCGACCAGATCGAGACGGTCGACATGGCCCGCCGCGCGATCCACAACCAGGCGGCCGAGCTGCTGAAGGAGCGGCTGGAGGGCAAGATCGAGGTCGATTTCGACACCGCCCGGCGGCTGTTCACGCTGATCTGCGTCCTGCACATCAAGGGCTGATGGCCATGGCGCGGCCCATGGACGCCCCGCGTCGTCGCCGCCGCGTGCGGATCACCCCGCTGCGAATCATCGTCACGCTGCTGCTGCTGGCCGCCGTCGTCGCGGGGACCGGCTGGTGGCTGGCGGGGCGCTGGACGCCGCCGCAGGACCGCTACGCGATGCAGGGGATGGCGATCGACGGCTCCAATGGCGAGATCGACTGGGGCGCGGTCCAGCGGCTCGCCCCCGATTTCGTCTATATCGCCGCGACCAGCGGCACCGACGCGCGCGACCCGGCCTTTGCCGCCAACTGGCATGGGGCGCGCGGGGCGGGGCTTCGCTATGGCGCGGTCCACGGCTTCAGTCTCTGCCGGCTCGCCGCCGACCAGGCGGGTTCGTTCATCGCGACGGTTCAGCGCGACAATGCCGCGCTGCCGCCTGTCGTCGCGCTCGCCTTCGACCCCGGATGCACCGCGCGGCCGAGCCGCGATCTGGTGCTGGCGGAGCTGCATATCTTCCTCTCCGCGATCGAGGCGCACAGCGGCAAGCCCGCAATCCTGCGCATTGCTGCGGATGTCGAGGATGCCTATCGGCTGAGCGCCGGGATCAACCGGACGATCTGGCTCGACCGGCAATTCCTGCCGCCCGATTATGCCGCGCACCCCTGGGTGATGTGGACCGCCAACCGCTGGCGCCGTGTCGACGGGGTGACGGGCGACGTCGACTGGACGGTGGTGGCACCATGATCGCGGCGGCGGACATCGCCATGCTGGTCGCGGCCGCACGTGGGGCGCGGGCACGGGCGCATGCGCCCTACAGCCGCTTTACCGTCGGCGCGGCCATCCTCGCTGCCGACGGATCGGTCGTGACCGGCGCGAATTTCGAGAATGCGAGCCTGGGGCTTTCGCTCTGTGCCGAAACGGTGGCGATCGCCGCGGCCAATGCCGCCGGCTCGCTCGCCGGAGCGCGCGCCATCGCGGTCGTCGGCGACAATATCGGCTCGCCTGACGGCAGCGTCGTGACGCCCTGCGGCCGCTGCCGCCAGCTTCTGGTCGAGGCCGAGCATATTGCGGGCGGCGCGCTCCTTATCTACTGCGCCCCGGCAGGGGACGACGCGGGCGAGTCGGTGCGCCGGTTCACCGTGGCCGAGTTGTTGCCGCACGCCTTCGGCCCGGACCGGCTTCCGTCAAAGCCTGAATCCGAGTAGGATGGGTATGATCTCATGAGAGGCTGATTTCAGGTGACAAAGACAGAGCAGATGATCGAACAAGCCAAGCAGTTGGTGCAGTCGCCACAAGATAAGGAGCGTCAGCGCCGGAGCTTTGCCTATGGTAACGCAAAGACCGAAAATGATCTTGTCACAAGAGAGATGGTCGATCAGGCTGCGGAAAAGCACAAGCGTCCCGAGAATGGCTGATAGACAGACGATATCCGAGGAAGCTGAGGTCACGCGCGACGAAATCGCGCGGGCCACGCTTGAGGCGGAGAATGCGCTTTTGCAATTCGATCAGGTTCTCGACCTGGTAGATGAGAGCGTGCGGGATGGGCGTGAGTTCAGACTGAAAATGTCGACGATTTTGGGGCTTCATCGCACCGCGATGAAGGGAGTGCATCCGCAAGCGGGCACGTTACGCAATGCACCTGTAACGATAGGAGGCAGCCGCCATGCTCCGCCCCCTGAAAGCCTGGTTCCCGCGAAGGTTGAAGACCTCTGCGAATGGGTGAATGCCAACTGGGCTCGCAAGTCGGCTCTCGAGCTTTGCGCCTACGTCATGTGGCGTCTCAACTGGATCCATCCGTTCGCAGACGGAAACGGACGCACGACGCGGGCCCTTGCCTATCTCGTCCTGTGTATCCGCGCCGGTGCCAGGCTTCCGGGTTGGCCGACTATCCCGGAGCAAATCGCTCACGACAAGAATCCCTACTACGATGCATTGGAGGCTGCCGATCAGGCAGCGGAGGGAGATGAGACAGACCTGTCAGCCATGATGGCGCTACTGGAGATGTATCTTCAGAACCAGCTCAATGCCGTTCTGGAGGCTGCAACGAAAGCCAGCGTCGGCGATGCGGATCGCAAGTTTCACTGATGGCCATTCAATCCGACCGCTGGATTCGCGAACAGGCGTTGGCGCACGGAATGATCGAGCCGTTCGTCGAGAGCCAGCGGCGCGACGGCTGCATCAGCTACGGCCTGTCCTCCTACGGCTATGACGCGCGCGTGGCCGACGAGTTCAAGATCTTCACCAATGTCGACAGCGCGATCGTCGATCCGAAGGATTTCGCGGCGAACAGCTTCGTCGACCGCAAGACCGACGTGTGCATCATCCCGCCCAACAGCTTCGCGCTCGCGCGGACGGTCGAATATTTTCGAATTCCGCGCGACGTGCTGGTCATCTGCCTCGGCAAGTCGACCTATGCGCGGTGCGGAATCATCGTGAACGTCACTCCGCTGGAACCCGGCTGGGAAGGTCATGTGACGCTGGAATTCTCGAACACCACGCCGCTGCCTGCCCGCATCTATGCCAATGAAGGCGCGTGCCAGTTCCTGTTCCTTCAGGGGAACGAACCGTGCGAGACCAGCTATGCCGACCGCGCCGGCAAATATATGGGGCAAAAGGGCGTGACGCTCCCCCGGCTTTGACGCGCCGAAAGGATCGGTTCCCCGGTATCGCGTTCATTGGGGCGTGGGCCGCGCGCCTTAACCATGCTAGTCACGAGTCATGAACTGGCGCGCGATGTGGGCATGGCTGAAGCGTTTCCGCAACCGTCCCCTTGCGCTGCCCGCTCCAAATCCTGTCGCCAACATCGGGTCCGATCTGCTGGTCTATGCGATCGGCGACATTCACGGGCGGCTGGACCTCTTTGACGACCTGCTGGGCCGTATCACCGACGATGCGGCGACGCGGGGTGGCGCGGCGTCGATGCACCTCGTGCTGCTGGGCGACCTGATAGACCGGGGCCCGGACTCGCGGGGGGTCGTTGACCGTGCGATCCAACTCAAGGAACAGCTCCCCGGCTTCACATGCCTGATGGGCAATCATGAGGAAGTGCTGTGCGCGGCGCTGGCGGCCGATTGGGAGGCATTGCGGCTGTTCCCGCGCATCGGCGGGCGCGAGACGCTGATCAGCTATGGCATCGACGAAGCCGTTATCGACGATGAGGATCCGGAGGCGCTGCATCGCGCCATGCTGTTGGCCATACCGGAGGCGCATCGCGATTTCTTTGCGGACATGGCGCACAGCCATCGCATCGGCGGCTATCTCTTCGTCCATGCGGGTATCCGGCCGGGCGTGCCGATCGATGAGCAGTTGCCGGACGATCTCCACTGGATCCGCCGCGAGTTCCTGATCAGCACCGACGATCATGGCGTCGTGGTGGTCCACGGCCATACCATAAAGGACGAGCCGGTGATCCTGTCGAACCGGATCGGCATCGACACGGGGGCATTCCGTACCGGTCGCCTGACCGCGCTGGGCCTGCAGGGAACGGACTGGTGGCTGCTGTCGACGTGAGCATCTTGACAGATCATGATATGTCATGATTTACCCGGTGGCAGGAGCCAGTCATGACCGATCAGCCGCGCGAAAAATTTGCCACACAAGTCAATTCGGACCTTCTCCGCTCGGTCCGTGAACTGGCGTCGAGCGAAGGTCGCCAGATACAGGCGCTGATCGACGAGGCACTGGCTGACCTGATCGAGAAGAGAAAGCAGGCGCGGCCCCGGGCCCATGTGATGGCTGCCTATCAGGCAAGCCATGCCGAGTTTGCTCCGCTTTACAGAAAGCTGGCCGAGTGACCGACTATCTGACCGTCGCGGATGTCCTGGCCATCCACGACGATCAGATCAAGCGCTATGGCGGGGCATCGGGAGTCAGGGATCCTGGATTGCTGGAAGCCGCGCTGTTCCGCCCGCAGACCGGCTATTATGCCGATTTGATCGAGGAAGCGGCGGCGCTGTGGGAAAGCCTGTCGCAGAACCACCCATTCATAGACGGCAACAAGCGGACGGCCTTCGCCGCGACCTACACCTTTCTTGCCATCAACGGCGGTCGCTGGACGGCTGGGGCCACCGAGACGGAAAGCTTCGTCCTCAGCCTCTACGCGGCCGGAACCTTCCGTCTCGAGCATCTGGTGCCGTGGCTTCGTAGCTCAGTGGTCGTTACCCAGACCGAAGACTGACCCTCAGAACACCGGCATGTTTGCCGGATCGTCGGGATCGGCCTTGGGGGTCGAGGCGGTGTGGATGCCGCATTCGACCTTGTCCCAGCCGCGCCAACGCCCGGCGCGCGGGTCCTCGCCCGGCAACACCTTCGACGTGCACGGCTCGCAGCCGACCGACAGATAGCCCTGCGACTCCAGCGGGTGGCGTGGGAGGTCGTGCGCCTCGAAATAGGCTTCGAGCGCAGCCTTGTCCCAGTCACCCAGCGGGTTGATCTTCAGCCGGCCGTCCTCGATCTCGAAGCGGGGCAGGTTCTTGCGCGTCTGCGACTGGAACGCCTTGCGGCCCGAAATCCAGCTGTCGAGTCCGTCCTTGGCACGCGCCAGCGGCTCCACCTTGCGGATGTCGCAGCAACCGTCGGGGTCGAACGACCAGCGCAGGCCGTTCTCGTCCTTCGCCGCCAGCACTGTCGGGTTGGGGGTCACCACACGGCTGTCGGTGAACCCGAGCCGTTCGATCAGCGTGTTGCGATATTCCAGTGTTTCCGGGAACATCTTGAGCGTGTCGACGAAGATCACCGGGATCGACCGGTCGGCCTCGGCGATGAGGTGAAGCAGCACCGCACTCTCGGTCCCGAACGAGGATACGATCGCCACCTCGCCCGCGAGCCCCTCTTCAAAGACGGTCTTGAGCATGGTCTGCGTGTCAACGCCCTCGAACCGGGCATTGAGCGCGTCGGCGTCGGCCTGCGTATAATGTGGCCGGGCATCGATCACATCGATCTTGCGAAGCGCGGATTGGGTCATGGCATCATTCTCCATGGCGAAGCGCCCAGACGGGCTTCGCCGGATCGGCTGCTTTCTGATAGACATGGGGGAAGCGGTCGAAGGCTGCCGCCATCACGTCGGGGTCGATCGGATGCTCGGGCGCGAAGCTGTCGAAGCCGCAGCGACGCATGGCGACGATCTGGTCGACCAGCACGTCGCCGACGGCGCGGAGCTCGCCCGCATAGCCCGCTTCGCGCAGGATGCGCGCAGCCGAATAGCCGCGCCCGTCGCCGGTTACGGGGAAGTTCACTTCCACCAGCGCCAGCCGCCCGAGATGCGGGATCAACTCGCGCGCGTCCTCACCCGGCTCGATGCGGACTGCGGTGGCGTTCGACTGGCCGGCGAAGGCCTCGACGCTGACGGCGGGCTCCTCGCTCGCCTGACCGTCGCGGAACAGGATGACTTCAGGCATAGATGGCCTCCTTGAACGGCTCCATGCCGATCCGGCGATAGGTGTCGACAAAGCGTTCGCCCGCCTGGCGCTCGCGCAGGTACACGTCGGTCGCGCGCTCGATCGCGTCGACAACGCCGTCCTCGTCAAACCCGGGTCCGGTGATCTTGCCGAGGCTGACGTCCTCCGCGCCCGATCCGCCGAGGAGGAGCTGGTAATTCTCCGTGCCCTTGCGGTCGACGCCCAATATGCCGATGTGCCCGGCATGGTGGTGGCCGCAGGCGTTGATGCAGCCGGAGATTTTCAGCTTCAGCTCGCCAATGTCCTTCTGCCGCACGGGATCGGCGAAACGCTTGGCGATCTTCTGCGCGACCGGATCGAGCGGGCGTTGGCCAAGCTGCAATAATCGAGGCCGGGGCAGGCGATGATGTC
>CAZJCT010000007.1:20195-49670 GCA_964544675.1 uncultured Sphingobium sp. | reverse complement strand
CGAAGACGAGCAATCTCTCCGGTGCCAGGGCAGCCGGATCGGCACGCAGTTCGAGGCCGCCCGAATCTCGCGCCAAAGCTTGGGCCAGGCGGTCGAATTTCGGCGCGAATGTGGCTTGCTGACGATCCCGGGGGAAAGATTCAGGTGGCCGGGGGAATTTTTGCTGCCCGGCGGGGCGTTGTCTTGGCTGGTCTGGCGTCAGCCTCAGCAGGGGCTTTGTCGAATCGCTCGGCATCTACAGTCCCGGGCCGAACGCGCGACTTCCAAAGCTCAAGCTCTCTCGCGAGCGCATCATCGATACTGATCTCCCCCAAACCCAATATCTGCCTGCGCCTCACATTCTGACACAGGTCGAGCGCTTCGGCATAGCTGACCGCGCCGAGGCGGGCCGCGAGCTTCTGTACCGTCATGTGTGGCGCCTCCGGCCAACCGCAAATGATGCGGTCCAGAAACACCTCGAGAAGTTTGCGATCGGGTTCGGGGAAGGCCAGTCGCATCTGGAAACGGCGCCATACCGCACGGTCCAGCAACTCGGCATGGTTCGTCGCCGCAATAACGATCACATATGGCGGCAACTGATCGAGTTGCATGAGCAGGAACGAGACCACGCGCTTGATCTCGCCGGTCTCGTGGGTGTCCCCGCGCTCCTTGCCGATGGCATCGAACTCGTCGAAGAACAGAACGCTCGGCTGTGTACGCACATAGTCGAACAGCTTGCGCAGCCTGGCGTTGGTCTCGCCGAGATAGCTGCCAATCAGGGCGTCATAGCGCACGACGAAGAAGGGGAGGCCGAGCGCCTCCGCGATTGCTTCGGCGAAGGAGGTCTTTCCGTTTCCAGGTGGGCCGGAGAGCAGGATCCGATGGCGCGGCTCATAGGCATGGGCGCGCAGGACATCGGCACGCACATGTTCTTCGATGAGCTGCCGCCCATTCTCGCGCGCGGGCAAGGACAGGAGCAGATCGTCAAAACGGACCCGCGGTTCGATCTCGATGATCGTGTCCCGGCCTGGTCCTACCTGGGGCTGCGACGTGGTCAGTGGCGGCGGTGTGACCGGTACGGTGCCAAGTGCGCGCTCGATGCGGTCTGCGACGATGTGGTGCTTCTTTGCCCGTTCGTCCGCGACAATGGCCTCGGCGGCGGCGCGCAGCGTCTCACGGTCGCCAGCAACGCTGGCGCGAACAAGAGAGACGAGATGATCGGCGCGGGCCATTTTTTCGTGTTTCAGTCCAGCAATCGGCAGCACCAAATCGGCTGCTAGGAGAATCTAGTCAAAATTTCCTGTGGTGTAATCAATTAATCGCGATCCGAGTCGCGCAGCCGTTCAACGATCTTGACCTAATGGCATGTCTTGCCCCCCACCGGGATGCCTGAAATAAGCTGCCACTGCGGATCGACCGACCCGGTGGTCGTTCTGAGGTCGCCCAACTGGCCATGCGAACGAACGTCCACTTCGACCGACTTCGAAGGAAAGGAGACGTTCCGGATTGTCCGACATTGACGTCAGTCGTGGCGGCGGAGTGCCCACCGCTGTCCCAGGCACGCGACTGATCGCGTTCCGTTTCGACCTCACCGGATCTCATTCTGGGCATCGGGCACAACAATATAGTGCCGTCCATCAGCCTCAGCCCGGTACAGTATGACCCCGGCAGCCGCATCAGGCGGCGCATCGATGGCGATCCACACCGGCTCGCCCGGGCGGATGCTCCCAAAATCAGGGGATGTGCTCAGGAGCTCCATCATCTCATCGGGCAGCGGCGCCAGTTTGGTGCCCGACGCCGGTAGCATCGCCTGCATGAAAGGCAGCATGTCATACTTGCTCTGGAGGCGGCGCAACACTGCGGCGAGTTCGGCGGCAAGCGGATCGCTCATGCGGGACCCAGGGCCAGTAGGCGGACATCGCCGATGAAGCTCTCCAGCGTCTGCAGGTGGGGCTGAACGGGCTTCGGGAACTTCTCAAACAGGCCTGCAGGCACGACGAGTTGAACGCCGGCCTGTGTCATCTCCCGGAACTGGGACTCCGATACGCCCTCCTGCAGCGTCAGCAGATGCTTTGCCGGAACGCGGTCGGCTTCGTTGAGGATCTGCCGCCAGCGGTCGCGGCAGGTGGTCTTGACCGCGAGCATGCGCAGGCGGTTCTCCGGGAAGGTGGCGTCACGGTAGGCCTCGGCGGAGGGGAACAGAAAATCGGGTCGCTTGCCCGGCTCGCTTTCGGGCTGATGCGAGAAATGCGTTCCCTCCACCAGCCGCTCCTCAAGAAAGATCGCGCGCGCATGAAGCTCGAGCGAATGGCCCGACCGCGCCTTGCGACGCTGGAGGATCGTCTGGGCGCGCGATATGAAGGCATCGATCGTTGGGAATCCGGCAGCGATGTGCGGCATTTCTACCGCCTGCTCGACGCTCCGGAATATCTCATACTCGCATTCGCGCCGCCGCATCAGGCGACGGTCGGGATCGAGACCGGTTTCCGGTCGCAGATCGACCGCCCGCCGGATGATCTCGGCACCGCTCGGGAACCGCGTCCGCCATCCGGGCGGGATCTCGTCATCCGCCAGCCAGCAGCTGGCGCGGACCGGCGGCTGGGCCATGAGGCCGAACAGCCCCTCCTGAGCGGGCGGCCATACCACATATCGGCCGGGCTCGACCGGGCCGACACGGTCCTCGACCAGATCCTCCTCGGTGCCGTGCCGGCAGACCCAGACATGGCAGTCGGCGACCTCGCCCTTCGGAACCCGGCGGAACGCGAAGACCGTGAGCGCGCCTGTACTCTCCGGATCCAGCAGCGCGGAGGCGCCGCCGCCAAAGCCGGTGACCCGGGTCTCGTCGCGTCCCCGCGTGGTGGTGCTGCCATGATAGCGGTTGTTGTACCAGACCGCGCGGACCTGACGCGCGTCGGCATGCGAATCCACATAGAGGCTGAACCGGACCTCCGGGTTCTTCACCTCGCGCCGGTTGAGCACCGGAAACACACCGAACAGGAAATTGCGTGGAATATAGGGTCCCGCCTGGTGGCTGCCATTCGCCAGCGTGTCATTGCCCGACAGGCGCTTCACATACCAGACGCACTCCGGCGGCCCATGCTCCTCCAGCCATTCGACAAGATCACCCACCGGCACTGCCTGTCCCCCTGATCTCCCCGGTCCGCGCATCCGAACGCAGCCAGGCCACAGCGCCGGCGACAACGGCATCCGCGCCAATACGCCCCGTTCCCTTCATCGCGCACTCCCATATCGTGAGCACGCGCCAGCCGGTACGGTCAAGCGCTGCCTCGACCTCGCGGTCGCGTTCGACATTGCGCCCGATCTTGGTGCGCCAGAATTCCTGCCGCGTGCCGGGCCAGCGGAACAGCGCACAGTCATGGCCGTGCCAGAAACAGCCATGAATCTGGATCACCGCGCGCCAGCGTGGCAGGACCAGATCGGGCTTCCCGGGCAGCCTGCTGTCGTGGAGCCGGTAGCGGAATCCCAGCGCATGGAGTCCCCGCCTTACGACCAGCTCGGGTCTGGTGTCCTTGGCGCGGATTCCTGACATCATGCGGCTGCGTGTGGCCGCATCGACGACGTCACCCGGCAAGCGCGAGCTTCCGCTGCAGCCGGTCCGGCGCCATCTCTGCCTTGCCGGTCAGCCATGGCAGCATGTGCCCGGCGACCGCACGGACGACGGGCACGACGACCGAGTTGCCGAACTGCCTGTAGGCCTGCGTATCGGAAACGGGGATGATGAAGTCGCGACCGCCGGGCTCGTCGAAGCCCATCAGCCGCGCGCATTCGCGCGGCGTCAGCCGGCGCGGGTTGCGGCCGGGCTGTGCGACGAGAATCTCGGATCCGTCCTTGTAGTAGCGTGCCGACAGCGTGCGGGCGACGTCGTCCGGTCCGACGAGCCCGAACCCAAACCCGTTACCGGCCGCACGATGCTTTTCGGCATAGCCCTGCAGATAGGTCCAGAGATGGTCGGTGAGCGTGTACTTCTCCGACACCGAGCCGATATTGCCTCGGGTAAAGGGCGGATCGATTTCCTCGGTCCCGTCCTCGGGGTGCAGGATCGTGCGCAGCCTTGGTCCACTGAACGGATCGGGCAGCACAAGATCGTCGAAGGTAAATCCGTTGGCCTCGCGGAAGCCGACGATAAAGATGCGCTCGCGCTGCTGCGGCACGAACCCCCTCGAGCTGATGACCTTCCAGTGGACCTGGTAGCCGAGTTCCTGCGTCAGCGTGCGGTGGATCACCTCGAACGTGCGGCCCTTGTCATGATTGACGAGGTTCTTGACATTCTCGAGCAGGAAGGCGCGCGGGCGATGATGCTGGATGATCCGCGCTACGTTGAAGAACAATGTCCCCTGCGTCTCGTCGGCGAAGCCATGCGGACGGTTGAGCGCGTTCTTCTTGGAAACCCCCGCGATCGAGAAAGGCTGGCACGGGAAGCCGGCGAGCAGGAGATCATGCGCAGGGATATCGCTGACCGGCACCTTCGTGATGTCCCCCTCGACCCTGTGATCGCAGACAAAGTTGGCGAGATAGGTCTGCTGCGAATATTTGTCCCATTCGCTGGTGAAGACGCAGCGACCACCCAGATCCTCGAACCCCCGGCGGAGACCGCCGATGCCTGCGAAGAGATCGATGAACCGGAAGCTGCCGGGTTCACTGGCGGGCACGGCGCGTGGCTTGCGCGCCATTGACTTCAGCAGGTGGACTGCGGCAAGCCGGGGTGCGGCGGCACCGCTCTCCCAGCGATAGACCGTGCGGCGCGAGAAGCCCGAGCGGTCGGCGAAATCGTCGATGCTGATGCCCGCCCTGGCGCGGAGCAGGGAGAATTCGCTGGTTGCTGTCATAGACACCTCTGGGTCGATTTGTGCCACCCTGTCTGCAAATCGCCCTGAAAGCAAGAACAAAAGGAGAATTTTTGTCTTCGGACCGGAGCAGACACCGTCTGCTCAGTCCACCATCCCGAACATCCGCCGCTGCGCATCCCAGTCCAGCGGGATGTCGCCGGCGATCAGCCGGTCGGGATCCATTCCGTCGGGCGCGGTGCCCTGGAGCAGCGCCTTCTGGATGTCGGGCGCCAGCAGCGCAACAGCAACACGCGCACGGATCCAGTCGCTCGGCGGCGCGCGCATGTGGGCATGTCGTTCGGGTTGCAGCGGCGAGGCGTCGATCCCTGCGAGCCTGCGATGCCCGGTTCGCACCAGAGCGGCCAGGTCTGCGGAGGCTTGCGGATCCCGCTGGCCTGTCCCTGCAGGGACCGAGCGTCCGCGCCTTGCGGGCGGGATGGGCAGGGTGATCCGGAGCACGCCACCCTCCATTGTTGCACGGGGGTCGAGATGCTGCTGCACGCGGCCCAGCAGCATGTCGTCGCAGGTGCCCTCCGCCAGATATGGCGCGGGCGTGACCGTCAGCCTCAACTGCTCCCCTCTCGCCACCACTTTCGTTACGGTTGCCAGGAGGGCGTCGGGCTCCATCGGCTCTGCGGCGAGTACGCCCAGCCGGTCGAGAATGGCCTTCTCGATCCGCCCGGCGGGGAGCCGCTGGCCCTGCCGATTGCCAGCGCCGGAGACTGCGCCGTTGGGCAGCAGGCACTCGCTGACATAATAGCGGTACATCCTCTTCCCGCGCCCGTAGCTGAAACTCGGCCGCATCGGCTGTCCGTCGGCGTCGAACAGCCTGCCGGTTAGTGGACAGGTCGCCGCCCGCGTCTTGCGCGTGGTCCGACGATGCCGGTTCGCGGCCAGCCGCGCCTGCACGGCGGCGAACAGCGCCTCGTCGATGATCGCCTCGTGATCGCCGGGATAGGCCTTGCCGCGGTGGACGATCTCGCCAAGATAGAGCCGGCTGTTGAGGATCAGCGACAGGCCGCTGCAGTTGAACGCGATGCCGCCATGGGTGATGCCGCGCCGCGAGGACCAGCGCTTGGTGTGGATGCCATGGGCGGCGAGGTCCTTCGCCAGCGCCGGCAGCGAACGCAGATCCAGATAGCGGCGATAGATGTGACGGACCGTCTCCGCCTCGGCGGGATTGATGACGAGCTGCCGGTCGCCAAGGTCATAGCCCAGTGGCACCATGCCGCCCATCCACATGCCCCTGGCCTTGGACGCGGCGATCTTGTCGCGGATGCGCTCGCCCGTCACCTCGCGCTCGAACTGCGCGAAGGACAGCAGCACATTGAGCGTCAGCCGTCCCATCGACGAGGTGGTGTTGAACGCCTGCGTCACGCTGACGAACGATACGCTGTTGGCGTCGAACGTCTCGACGATCCTCGCAAAGTCCATCAGGCTGCGGGTCAGGCGATCGACCTTGTAGACCACCACCACATCGATGCGGCCTTTGGCGATATCGCCGAGCAGGCGCTTCAGCGCGGGCCGGTCCATATTGCCGCCCGACCAGCCGCCATCATCATAGAGGTCGGGGAGGCACGCCCAGCCCTCGCCGGCCTGACTCAGCACATAGGCCTCGCACGCCTCGCGCTGGGCATCGAGTGAGTTGAAGCTCTGCTCGAGCCCCTCCTCGGTGGATTTGCGGGTGTAGATGGCGCAGCGCAGCCGCCCGCTCACCGGACATTCTCCTGACGCAGGCCAAAGAAGCGCGGGCCGTTCCAGCGGGTGCCGGTGATATGCTCGGCGACCTTCGACAGGCTCCCGAAGGTCCGCCCCTCATAGACCACGCCGCTCTCGATCACGACCACCTCATGGCGCCGGCCGGCCCATTCGCGGGCAAGCCGCATGCCGGGGGTGGCCGACAGCTGCACCGGACCATCCCGTTCGATCATCCGCCGCGTGGCGGCATCGAAGCCGCCATGCACGTCCGCCTGCATGCGCCAGGCAAGCACCCGGCGCAGCAGCTCGGCCGAGCGGTGGCGGGGAGGGGCACCATAGCGCCGTTCCCACTCCTCGCGCAGCCGCCGCAGCGGCATGTCCTCAAGCGCCGCGACCTCGCGGGCCAGTTGCCGGGACGCCTTCCTCATGCGGTGGTCTCCGCCACGCGCCAGACGGTGACGCTGCCTTCGATATGGCGCTCGATCGCATGGCCGCGCTTCCTCAGCCCGGTCATCGCCGCGCGCACCGTATGCGCCTGCCAGCCCGTCGCTTCCATCATCTCGTCGAGGCTGGCCCCTGTTCCTGCTCGCAGCATGTCGAGCAGGCGTTCGGCCTTGCTGTGCGCGCGCGGCGCGCGGGGTGCGTCGTTGAGCTGTTTGGTCGTGCTCATGGTGGTGCTCCTTGCCGGGCGGGGCACATTTACCCCGCCTCCACCACCGCAAGCCCGGTCAGGCGGTCAGGCCTGCCGGAGCGCGGTCACGAGGAGCGCGATTCACAGGCACAGCAATGCTCGAATCGGCGCCAAAGTCGAGTGCAAAGCGTAGCCAGGCACGGCGTTGCGGACCGGCTGTGTCCGGATCGTAGAAGCGCCGCAGGGTGTTCGCGGTCCGGCTGCAGCATGACGTCAACCTTGGAGAAAACCTGTCGATGATCGGCTGCCTCGCGTTAGTCCGGCATGCCGATCAGCACATATGGTGCCCAGAAGAACGGTTCTGCCCCGGCCGGGAAGCTTTTATCATCGAGCACCGCAAATGCGGCGCGGCGCAGCGCTTCAGCCTTGGGCAGATGGCGATGCTCAGGTGCGAACAGGGACGTCACAATTCGCGCTGCCGCATCGTCATTGACCCGCCAATGGCTGGCGAGAACGTTGCGAGCTCCTGCAAAGAAAAAGGATCGGACAAGCCCCGACAGCCCGCCAGCACCATGCCCGTTGGGGCTGGCCGTGTTGCAGGCAGACAGCAGCACCCACTCGGCATCCAAGCGCAGGCTCATGGCCTCGCTTGATAGCAGCAGGCCATCATCCTCTGCGCTGGACCGGTCGGGACGCGCCAACACCAAAGCCGGCTCGGCAAGACCGAACTCGCCTGCAACAAGCCCGTGCGTCGCGAAAGCGAGCACAGCCGCGCGGCTCAGGCGCCCACTGCGCTCCGCCTGCCGCAAGGCCGTCTCCGATGCGTTCCGCCCAAAGAACAGGTTGCCCTGGTCTGCTCCGAGCAGCTTCGCCAGTTCTTCTCCCTCGCGGCGCGTACCCGGTAGCTGCGGCAATTGTGCGAGTTCCGCTTGCCCGGCGATACCGTCGCGGAGGACGTCTGCCGCGCGCAACCGGGTTGACGGCCGAGAGACAGGAACCTCATCCGTGCGGGTCGCCGTGAAATCTGGATCAGCGAAGGCCACAAGACCACGCCCGCCTGGCGCGGGCGCACCACGCCGCAGCAGTCGTATCGAAGGCAGTGCCGGAAGTACGGCGATTGAGTACCGCCGTAGCAGCCAGGCAGTTCCCCGCAAAGCCACAGCGTCGTCATCGCTCCCTTGTGGTGGCGCGGTCACCAGCAGGCCGGGAGGCAGGCTGGTGAGTGGTCCCGACGGCACGAAGATCAAGCTTTTTGCTGGCCTGATTACAGCCGCAATTTCCGGTGCGCCGAGCAGGGCGTTATGAAGCCGATGCGCGCTCGCGCGGTCGAACACCTGCCTGTCTCCGCTATTGCCCGGACCGAAGCTTTGCGGATCGATCTCCCAGCGCAGGTCGGCAACCGCGCTTGCCAGTTCGTCCCCCGTCATCCCGATGTCAGCCCACCCCACGCTGTCGCGTGACACCGCTGCCACCAGTCCTCTTGCTGTGCCGGGCGGCGTCAGAAACAGCAGTACTGCCTCGCCTGGTTTCAGCAGGCCATTCGGTCCCTGGAGCTCGGCCAACCCCACCGGCTTTGGTAACCGCAGTTGAGCGTAGGCAGGGTATTGAGTTTCGATGGTCCGGATCAACTGGTCAATATGGCGGTCGAGTTCGGCGCCCTCGACCACCGCCCGTCGGCGCTCGGAGGAATCGGCGGCACCGGCGTCCACCGCGAGAATTCGACCTCGCCCTGCGATGGCTGAACGGCGGATCAGAGCTTCCTCATAGCGCTCGACCAGCTCGCCTGCGCCCGCAGCCTTCGCCGCGGCCCGGGCTCCGGCGCGCGACAGCGCCACGCCTGCCGTGGAGAGCTCGGAGAGTTGCATTGCGACAACTCCCTCCTCGATCGACGTGCGTGAGACCGCATCGACTTTCCTGGCAGCAAGTGCAAGTGCAGCGGCGCAGCGCTGGAGCGTCCTGTTCGCTGCAAGCTCATCACCTGCTTCGGCACCGAAGCGACGGGATTGCGTGAGCAGAGTCTCGCAGGCCGGCCGAAGCAGGTCCAACGCCCGACCCGGCGATCCTGCATCCAGCAATGCACGTCCGGCGAGCGCACTCAGCTCTGCCAGAATCCGGTTGTCCGGCGCACCCGAGCGGCCCGACGCAGCCAGTGCCGCCTCCGCCATCCGCGCCGCCTGCTCCGGCCGACCCAGCTCGATCAGCAATTCGATCAGGCGGGTCGCGGTCGCCGCGGCCGCCATGCGGTCTCGTACGTCCGGTCTTGCGGCCTGCATCTCCACCGAAGTCGTCAGGCTTACACTTCCGGCACCATCGAGAAGCTCCAGCGCTTCCAGCGTGCGGCCCTGCATGCTGAGATTGCCAGCGAGCGCCACCGTGGATGCGATCTCCTCTCCGCCGGAATTGAACAGCAGCTGGCGGCGGATCGGCTCGGCATCGGCTGGTCGGCTTTGGAGCTCGATCGCGTCAGCAAGCCGGGCATCCAGCGCGTCGCTGTCTGAATAGCCGCCGATCGCACGCGCGCGTCGGTAGACCTGTTCCGCCAAGGTCGGCAGCAGTTGGCGCAGATGAACGTCCCCGAGCTCCACCAGCAGCGGTGTGACCAGCCTGCCGTCAGACTGTTCCGTCCGGGCCAAAGTCCGTCGCAAGGAGGCCTCTGCATCTGCAAGACGTCCCCTTCTCACGAGCAACTTCGCCCTAAGACGAGCAGCGTCGACCAGCAGCGCGCTCGTACCGTCACTCATCAGTGCTTCGATGTTGTCCAGCGCCTCAAGTGCGTCCGCATCACGGCGCTCGCGGAAGGCACTCACCGCGCTGTCCCACAATGCATACACCGCCGGATTTGCGGTTTCGCGCGGGTTGGACGGCGCATCGGGTGCCTTTTCGAAGGCCAGTTCAGGTCTAAAAAATCCAGGCGTGCCCGGCTTCGGCGCTGGCGGCAGCGGCGAGCCTGCACGTGCACGGACGATTCGATCGGCTACCAGCCTTGACTTGGGGTGATCGAGGCCAAGAAGGCGACCACGGATGGCTGCTGCACGTTCATATTCGACGAGCGCGGCGTCCGTCCTGCCCTGACGGCGGAGCAAATCGCCGATCAGGATCAAGTCCTCGCTTGCACTTTCGTCCTCTCCGCCGGCGAAACGCAGACTCGCCGCAAGTGCCTGACGTGCCGCCTCCTCCGCTGCGGCCAGCTCGCCCATCCTCTCGAGACAGGCGATCAGGTCCTCATATGCGAAGCCGGGATTGTTGCCGTTCAGCTGCGCGTCGGCCTCCGCGGCAGCGACGGCTGCCCTGAACGCCACGAGCGCCTCTGGTTCGCGGCCGAGTTCCATGAGGGTACGGCCGATCTCACCTTGGTGATCTGCATGATCGTAGGGGTCCCGACGCCCTTCGGAATAGCGCGCGAGCCGCCGTGTCAGGCTTAGCGCCCGCAGGAGTGCGCCGCGAGTATCCTTGCCCGAAGTGGCGGTCGTTTCGTCCAGCTGATCAACCAAGCGCATTTCTGCCGGCGAGGCTTCTGGCGGGTCCTTGATCCATTTTCCCGCTACAGATGGTTCGGAAACTTTCTGCGACGGCCCCCTTGCGCCGGTAAACTTCTGCCCGCCGGGCTGCGGCGCGCGTCCAACCCGCTCGATCAACGCGACCGTGCCGACCATTGCTGTACTCTCGCCGAGTTCTCGAACGGCGGCGGTCAGGCCAGCGACATCATCCTGATCGGGCTCCGCGACAGCTGCAAAAAAGGCGCGCAAGCTCGCGGCGGCCTCCTCTCCCTGGCCGGTCTCGACGAGCAGCTGCAGCAGCGACGCAAAGACGATCCACTGTTCCTTGCGCCTTACGTCCTGAGCTTGCAATATGGTCAGCGCCGTGCGCTTCGCGACCACTGCTGCTGTACTATCGTCGAGTTCTCGAACGGCGGCGATCAGGCCAGCGACATCATCCTGATCGGGCTCCGCGACAGCTGCAAAAAAGGCGCGCAAGCTCGCGGCGGCCTCCTCTCCCTGGCCGGTCTCGACGAGCAGCTGCAGCAGCGACGCAAAGACGATCCACTGTTCCTTGCGCCTTACGTCCTGAGCTTGCAATATGGTCAGCGCCTTGCGCTTCGCGACCACTGCTTCTCCTGGATCGAGATAGCTGCTCTTCAGTTCGAGCAGGTCAGCCGCGAGACGATGATCGTCCCCAAAACTCGCGGCAGTGGCGGCAAGCGCCCTGTCGATCGCGGCTATCCTCGCAGGTATTTCGGTTGCGCCGGGCCGAGTGCCCTCAACCAGCGCGGCGAGCTCGGCGTCCGTGGGCAGGCGCCGCCGGGGTAGTCGTGTATAGATCGCATGCTGCCAACTATACGGAAAGCCGACCCGCTCCAATCGAGCTTCGAGTTCGAGCTCGAACAGGGTGTTGGCCGCCGCTACCGCTCGCGGATCTGCCGGCGCCAGTGCTGCGCCGAGTACCGGGGCAGCAGCCATGATCAACGCGCGAGCCTGTACCTCGCTTGACGCCTCTCTGCGTTGCATCATGCGTTCGGCGAGCGCTGCGTCTGCCAAGGCCTTTTCCACCGAAAGAGCGATCCCTGATGGCTGCTGCTCGGTATCTGGGTCGTAGTGGCTTACAGGCACATCCTGAGCCTGCAGCGCTCCGGCGCCTAGTACGATGAAGACAAACGTAAATCGACGCATCTTGATTGACCCCTCGACACCCTAGAGCGGCTCGACATTCAGCGCTGACGGCCTGCAAATGGCGGCTTTCCGTGCTTCCAGTGCTCACGTGCCTTAGAGTACGCTGTGCTCCGGGTCACCAAAAGCCACCATTTTCGACACATCATCATCTGAATGTCGATCCGGGCTAGGGGCACCGGGTCCGCAAATAGATCAGACATGCTCGAAATGCAGAATCCGTTCATGGCAGGGGTGTTAATCACGCATCGAGAGCCTTCTGCGATAGTCGG
Source organism: uncultured Sphingobium sp. (assembly GCA_964544675.1). Taxonomy (GTDB): domain Bacteria; phylum Pseudomonadota; class Alphaproteobacteria; order Sphingomonadales; family Sphingomonadaceae; genus Sphingobium. The sequence goes on along the minus strand of CAZJCT010000007.1, from coordinate 37,579 downwards.
CTCCCCTTGATCATGGAAATGGCATGCGGCCTGCATAGACCGCTGCTTCGCAGGTAGCTCAATCGCCTCGTTGCCATGGTGGATCATGATGCTGCAATAGGCCTCTGCGAGGATCAGGTCGTCGGTCGATCTTCCGGCGGAGGCAAACCTGCGCGGCGACTGGTCTTCCGCTTCGGTCGCCCCCCCGACTGTCCTTCCGGAACCGGCGCTTCACGGCTGGCCTGCCATAACCGCCCTCCTGATCGACCAGAGCATTGCGAGGCGAGCGGCTGCCGGTGGCCCGAGCACTGCGTGTCGCGCATTCGGCTCCCTTCGCGTCGCCGCCCAGCTAAACCGGAACTGCTTCCCGACGTCGCTGGCAGCGCCAGTGGAGGCGAGCGACGCACGATTGGGGGTCGGTGCGGTAGGGTCAAGGGAGCGCACGGATCCGCAGTGCCAGCCAGATTTCACTTGAACCTTTTCCCCTGACGAGCAATCTGCCCGCGCTCCCCGTGAAAGCCGGGGAGTGGGGCGTGGAAACCCCAATCAGCGAACTCGGTCGATCTCATCGGCCGGGTGGCATGCGCGTATGTCCAGCCGGCTTGCCGGTAAAGGCGCATGCGCTTGGTCGCTGATCAGGTTTCCAACATCCGGCTTTGGCCGTCGCCCCGAGAGGACATAGGTGCGACGAGGGAAGCTGCGGCGAGACGTCCACCGGAACGGGTGGGCTCCATGTTGGTGAAATGCCGGGAATGCGCTGAACCAATCTCGAACAAGGCCCGGGTCTGTCCGCATTGCGGGGGCCGGATCCGGGCACGCTCTACGGCATTGGGGCCACTTGTCCTGTTATTCGTCCTGCTGCTGATCTGGACTGCTGTGACCGACGCACCACAGGACGCGCATCCTGAATCATTTGAGGTGGCTGCGAACGCCGTCAACATGGGGCAGCGGTCCCCCTACAATGACATGACCCCTCAGGAAATGGATGACCTCGTTTCCGGGGTCACGGGCATGAAAGCCTATGTGAACGGTGATGACGCCCACAAAGAGGAAATCGCCGACATCCAGCGCAACGCCTCAGTGATGCTCAAAGCATATGAGGAGGCGCTCATAACTCAATATACCGACATGTGGACAATCACCCAAATACATCGCTGCAGTATTCGCGATGATGTCTGGTTCTCCGAAGTCAAAGCAAAAATCCAGCATGGAATAGATCATGTTACTCACACAGAGCGAGTAAAATACCAGGTCGATGATCCGAAGATGGAAGCTGCCGTGGCGTATGCGCGCTGGCGTGTCGATGAGCATGAAAAGTTCATGATGGGCGATGACATCCAGAAAGGCTGTGACGTGCTGAGGGACATGCCGTTTGTGAAGCGCTTCGATTTCCTTGCGGAGGGCCGTGTCAGCCTTGCCAACCTGCACTCCCCGGAACTGGATCCGTACCTGCAATAGTCTGCTGCCCTGAAAGCCGAAGCGCCCTGCCGGTCAGGCCTCCATCAGCCGCTTGTAAGCTTCCGCGATCGCCTCGGGGGTCATGGCGGCGCGCTCCTCCTCGCTCGGTATCGCGACCATCCGCTTGTCTTCCTGGCTGACCTGCTGGAACAGATCGAGCACCACCCTCAGGGATTGCGGAGTGCCCTTGGCTACTGCCCGTGTCAGATTGGCGCGAATGATGGCACGCTTCATCGGCATTTTCTGTGGCTTGCCATCGATCTGTATAGTGATCTCCCGCTCGATCTCCTCGCGGATCATGTCGATCAATTCGTTTCCGTTAGGACGCTTGCCCTTTTTCTTCGGGCGCCCGGAAGGGTTGGCTGAAACGCCCGGCTTGAACTGATGCTCCCGGGGTGGCTTGCCATATCCCACGTCATAATGCTCCCTGAGGGGCTTCTTCGGCATGATCATCGCTCCCGGCCCGGCAGATGGCGATCAGCTCCGACGTCCTCGAAGGTAGGTCCACCGACGCCCAGCGTGACCGGTCTTCCCGTCAGGGCCCGATATCTGCGTATGATCGTGTCGCAATACAGCGGATCATATTCGACCAGCCGCGCGCGACGCCCGGATCGTTCGGCAGCGATCAACGTCGTGCCGGAACCGCCAAAGCTGTCGAGCACAATATCCCCGCGCTTCGAGCAGTCCTCGATCGCGTCCTGGATCATCCGGACCGGTTTGACGGTCGGGTGCATGGCCAGTTCGGCATCACGGGTTGCCGTGCGGCTCGATATCCCCGGATAGTCCCACACATTGGTGCGATAGCGACCCTTGTCGCCAAGCCCGAAATTGTTGATATGCGGGGCCGTGCCCTTCTTCCACACGAACACCAGCTCATGCTTGCTTCGGTAAAATGAGCCCATGCCGCCATTGGTCTTGTTCCAGACGCAGAGCTGCTTGAGTTCACCGAAAATGATTTCGCCGGCCTGCTGGATTTCCATCGCGTGCCGCCAGTCCATGAAGACATAGCCGATCGCTCCGTCGCGCATGACGGCAGAGGCGCACGCAAGTGCCGTGGCCAGAAATGTGGTGAATTCCGATCGACTCATCTCGCCGGAGGCGAACGCGAATTCCCGGTGCCTTCGCTTGCCAAGACCCGATACATGGCCATCGATCGGGACGTTGTAGGGGGGATCGGTCATTAACAGGCCGGCCACCTCACCGGCCATCACGCGTTCTGTGACTTGCAGGTCGAGCGCGTCGCCGCAGATCAGCCTGTGGCGGCCCAGGTGCCAGATATCCCCAGGCCCGGTGATCGCGACCTTCGACAATTCAGGGATGACATCGTCCTGATCGACGGAAGCGGCCGGATCGCCCCTGACCGCGCTGCCAAGAATGCGGTCGACATCGACGGTATCAAAGCCGATCATCTCGGCGTCGAAGCCGAGTTCGATGACGCCTTGCAGCTCGACAGCCAGTTGTGACCCGTCCCATTCCCCAAGCTCGGCCAGCCGGTTGTCGGCCAGAATATATGCGCGGGCCTGTTCCGGTGTGAGATGCGACAGGCGTATGACTGGCACTTCGGCCATCCCGGCAAGTTTCGCGGCCTCTACCCGCCCATGGCCGGCGACGATCATATCGTCGTCGGTGGCGAGCACCGGTGCGGTGAAGCCGAACTGCTTCATGCTCATTGCGAGCTGCTGCAACTGTTTTCTGGGATGCCTGCGCGCATTACCCGGATAGGGACGCAAGTCATCGATGGCGCGTGTTTCCACGCGAACAGGAAAAGCGACCATAGCTATTCTCCACTCAAGGCAGCTATGCGACGCGCCGCAGGCGTATCTTATCTTTGCGTGAGGGCAGATTGTCAACGAGGAATCGTGAAGCCATTTTTTTATACTTCATTGACCGCGCCGTCAACAGAGTTTTGGGGGCTAGCCCCTGTCTCTACATCTTGCTTTTACTTTGCGGGATTCGGAGCATCTGAAAATGCTCTAGCGGCATCAGGCTGCATCTGTCGGTCCTCTCGCGATCAACGGTCCTCCGTCAGCGGCGGACGTTTCCCGGGAGGACGAGGCGGTCATATAGGTGCGTCTGACTCCACGCCTGCAATCCCGGCCCGGAGCCGAAGGCTGGTCCCGGAAGGTGGATCAGCTGCAACAATCAGCACCGACGACACCGGAGCACGTTGCCACCGGGGCGGTCATGGTGCATCCTGCGCTTCTTTCAGGTCACCGGTCACGTCGCGTGTGCCCGGAAGAGTCCACCACCAGTCCTCAAGCAGGATCCGCCAGCCATTGACATGCGCGGAGAAGCTGGCGCGTTCCATCACAAGTGCGTGGGGGATGAGGATGGCGCGGCTTACCCCATAGTCGGCATCAAAAAGGATCCCCGCAAGCCAGTCGAACGACTTCTCCGGCAAGCGGCGCAAAGCGCTCAGCTGCCGCGAGGGATTACGCGCAGTCACACGCCTCGCCTTGATCTGGTAGCGCACGCCCTGATGTTCGGCATCATGGCCCGCCGATGAGTTCGCCACGAGTGTCCATCCAAAGGCGCGGGCGAACAGATGCTCTGCATAGTCGCCGACAGGACTGTTCCCGGTTCTCAGTATCTGGCGTCCGCGCAGTTCATCCAGAATCTGGCCGTGCAGACTCAGAAGCTGGCGAACGGTAAGGCCCGTCAAAGGCGCACCATGTTCGGAGGTCGCGCGTACGGGCGGGGACGCTGCCTCTTGCGGCGGGATCAGACCAGCTTTCACCGGCTTGTCGTACCGATCCTCTCTGGACGCGGCGAACTCCAGATAGCGCCGCATGGCCGTGAGGCAGTCGGCCAGACTCCCTTCGGTGAATTGCGAGCGCTGTCTTCGCAGCGCGTCTTCGAGGGTACTGACACCGCCCGGGGAAGCGTCGCACCCGTCGAGATCGAGCCCAAGGACCGCTTCCACACGCCGGGCATTGGAAACATAGCTGCTGACCGACCGCGATGTCAGGCGCGGCTTCAGCCAGGAGCGAAAACCTTCCTCATTCATGGCCCCTCCGCACTATCGCTGAGCGGTTAAGCGCTCACGCTGTCGTCTGTCCAGCGCTGCTTTGGCCGCTGAGCGGTTTCCATGGCGACCGGAACTCGTATTGCAGCTTGTCCGCACAGGCTGCCAGCATGACCGCGCGGCTGCCGGTGATATGGTCGGCGAAGCGTTTGAGGTCGTCGCCCCGAAGATGCCCCATATTGAGGACTCTCATGCGTGACGTGCCGCCGGGGCTTGCGCGATCGGCAGGCCCCGGCGACTGGTCGGGTTCGCCCGGTCAGATTAGCACGATGTCGCCCGCGTCGATCACCGGCTTGCCGCTGAGCAACGCGATCTGCACCTGCGCGGCGCCGCCGAGGCCGTCGGCGTCATAGTAGAGCGCGCCCTTGGCCTGGTTGTAGATCAGATGCTGGTCGGCGGTGATGGCCTGGGTTCCGAACGCCAGTTCACCGGCATCAAGCACGCCGGGTTCGTAATCCGCGAGCGCCGCGAAGGCCGACAGGCGTATCTCAATGTGGTCCAAACCCGACACGAAGTCCTTGATCGTGTCCTTGTTGGCGGTCGTCTCCATGGCGTCGAACACAAAGGTGTCGCTGCCGAGGCCGCCCGTCAGAGCATCCTTGCCCACGCCGCCGATCAGCCGGTCGTCGCCGTCGCCGCCCTTCAGAGTGTCGTTGCCGGCAAGTCCCGCCAGCAGATTGGCACCGTCATTGCCGGTGATGACATTGACGAGTGCATTGCCTGTCCCGGCGATGTCGCCTGCGCCGGAAAGCGTCAGCTTCTCGACATAGGCGGAGAGTGTGAAGCTGACGGAGGAATTGACCGTATCTGTGCCTTCGCCTGCATTCTCGACCACCTCGTCGTCGGCATTGTCGACGGTGTAGCTGTCGTTGCCGATCCCGCCGAGCAGGTGGTCAGCGCCTTCACCGCCGTCAAGCCTGTCGTTGCCACCATTGCCGATCAACGTATCGTCGCCACTCGTTGCCTTGGGCTGGCCGGCGGGGGCCTTGGTGGGGCTGATGGTGTCGTTGAGTACGGTTCCGTTGATGGTCACGCCGCCCGAGAGCGGCGCAGTGCTGACGGTTTGGTCGTTGAACCGCAGGAATTCGATCCCGCTCACCATGTCGGCGCCAAAGGGGCTGTTGGCGCGGAGATCGGTGACGGTGTAGCGCCCATCACCGACGTAGCTGATGGCGAAATTCGAACGAGAGTCGTAATAAATGGCTGTATCGACACCGGCACCGCCGCTCACGGTGTCGTTGCCGCCGTGGCTTTCGATGACGTCGTCGCCCATTCCTCCCGATAGGACATCGTTACCGTCGCCCCCCGAGAGATGATCATCGCCGCCCTCGCCCGCAAGCATGTCGTCACCACCGTTGCCTGACAGGACGTCTGCAAAAACGGCACCGGTCACTTTGTCGTTGCCGCCTCCGAGGGCAAGATCGAAACGCTCCACGCCAGTCAGCGTGGTCACCAGACCTGTATCTCCTCCGAGACCGGAAACTGCGAACGAAACGGTCGAGGACGCGGCGTCACGAAGATCGATATTGAGAGCGTAATCGTTGAACCAGTACAGAACTGATCCAGCGACCCACGGCAACCAGATATTTTCCAGTGAGAAATGAACTGTGTCGATTCCCGACCCGCCATCTACGACGGTACCATATCCGATATACATGTCGTCATTGCCGGCACCGGCGTTGATGATGTCTCTTCCTGTGACGGCATATTCAGAACCTGCGACGCCGTCGGTGTCGATGACCGAGGCACCATTTGCGAAGTAGTGCCAGCGTCCACGATCGCCGGCGATCAAGTCATCGCCACCGCCTGCATCGATGATGTCATCACCCGAACCTGACAGGATGATATCATAGCCGGCCGAGCCTGCGAGATCATCATTGCCATCCGACGCCACGGCAGCATGGTCGAAAGCCGTTGCATCATACCAGGACGCATAAAAGAATCCCGGCACATAAATGAATTGTCCCAAGGGAGCAGAGACAGCTGATATTGCGAAATTTCCATCGGCGAAGGATATTTGGTCCACGCTGAACAGCTGGTCGTAACCTTCAGGCCCTGTCGCATCCATGACACGCAACGCACTGTCGGGGTCATCCATCAATGCCGTAACGCGTGAACCATGATAGGTCTGATTTGCAGTATGAATTACGCGATAGCTGCCGTCGGACATACCGAATACGCGGTAGTCGGCAAGGCTACCCGCATATCTTGCTGTATCCTGACCGGCTTGACCGTCGAGAACATCGTCGCCCCCGCCACCGGTTAATATGTCATCACCGCCGCCACCCCGGGCAATCTCGGTACTGTCGCCGCCCGTCCAGACATCTGCGTCTGAACCGCCATAGAAATCCGCCATGTGCCCCCCCCAACAAACAAACTCGACCAAATTCCTGAATGCATGTTTCAGGGTCTGGCAAACCAAAAAGTCTCTCAATCGCGCGTAATACTCATGCTTGAAAGTGACGGTGTGATTACAGTCGCGCGGCGCGGCCAATTCCTCGGCGGCCAGCTCCGTTCCGTACCTGTCAGCAGACGCAGTGCAAGGGATTGACGAGACTGAGGAAATGACCGTCTGGGCGCCAATATCGGGGTATAAAGGGAACGGCCCCACCCTGAGGGACAAAGCCTTGTCCTGCGCAGTGGAAGCACGTCCATCCATGCGAACTGCGCGTCAAGAGAGCCTGTCATCAATTTTGCTCATATCGCCACTAGTGTGAAATTCATCGAGGCATTGTTATTCAGGATGGATACGTGATGACGACATATCTCGGCACAGGCGTTACTTCGCGTGTGAACAGCTACACGACCAACATTCAGGGAAATCCTCGTCTCGCGGTGCTGAACGATGGCCCTTATGTGGTGCAGTGGGACAGTTTCGGGCAGGATGGTTCAATCTGGGGGGCATACGCACAACGCTTCGATGCTTCGGGAAACAAAGTCGGCGCCGAATTTCGTGTCAACACGACCACCAATGGCAACCAGCAGGTGAATGAAATTGAAGCATTGGTGGATGGAGGCTTTGTCATAAGCTGGAATAGCCAGCATCAAGATGGCTCAGTAGAAGGCGTTTATTTCAAGCAGTATGATGCGGCAGGCAACGTCGTCGTCGGCGAAACGCGGGCGAACAGCACGACCTCCAATAACCAGGGCTATTCCGATATCATCAGCATGTCGGATGGGGGTTATCTGATCGTCTGGGAAAGCGAGGGGCAGGACCCGGACGGGAGCAGCGGCATCTATGCCCAGCGCTACGACTCATCTGGCGGGGCGCTCGGAGGCGAAACCAGACTAAATTCATTGACGGCGCTGGGTCAGCACTTCCCCCATGGCGCCGCATTGACTGATGGCAGCTATGTCGTCGCCTGGTCTGGCGAGAGCGCGGCGGGAGAGCACTACAGCTACCTTCGTCGCTTTCTGCCCGACGGAAGCGCCGCCGGACCGGAAGTGTCGCTCGGCGCATCGGCCGGCGACCATCACACCGACATCGCGGTCACCGCCACGTCGGATGGCGGCTATGTCGCGTATTGGAATGTGAAGAATATTCCGGCCAACTCGACGGATTTCTATTTTCAGAAGTTCCAACCTGATGGCGCCGCGGTTACGCCCGCGACCTACATCGCGACAGAATATCTCGATGAAAGTCAGGTTGTCGATGAATACTTCTCCAACCGCGTGACCGGCCTGTCCGATGGCGGCTTCATCATCGCATTTGATCGTCACAATGTTGGAGAATATGGCGTCTATACGCAACGTTTTGACGCCGTGGGTGCGAAGGTGGGCGAGGAAGTCACCATCGCCACCTATCCAGAAGATATGAATTTTCGTTCCACGGTACACGCGCTGCCCAATGGCGGGCATGTCGTCATGTGGAACGACAATGGATTTGATGGCAGTCAGTGGGGTGTTAATCAGAAAGTTTTCCTTCCGTCGGCCACTCTGTCCGGACCACAATATGCCTATGGAACGGCGGACGATGACGGGGTGATCGACGCAGGAGCCGGTGCCGACTTTCTCTATGGAGCGTCAGGAAACGATATCATCGTCCTCAACGGATCGGGGGACCAGGCGGATGGAGGTGCCGGCACCGACGGCTTGCGTGTCGATCTGTCGGGATCGGCAAGTCCGATCGTATTCGACACGGCGACACTGAAACTGCCGGGACTCCAGACGATTTTCGGTATCTATCAGGTTCAGAGTTTCGAATATTTCGACTTGCTGCAGACGGGATCGGGTAACGACCAGCTGACCGTTCACGGTGATGAGCCGCAATTCGGTTGGCAGGCCGGGTCCGGCAACGATCGTCTGGTCCTCGACTTTGGGGGTCTGGCCGATGTGATCGACATGGGCGGAAGTGGCGGTTCATCCGTTCAAGTCTACGTCGGGTCTGTATCGTCATCTGCACTCGATACTGAAAGCGTCACGATTACAGGGGGCTCGGGATCCGACTATCTCTACGGCCTTGACGGCGATGACATCCTCAACGGCGGCGCGGGCGACGACCAACTCACCGGCGGCGCGGGGAGCGATTTGCTCAACGGCGGCGATGGCAACGACTATATCGATGCTGACCGGCTGGACACGGTCGATGGCGGCGATGGTGACGACCATGTTCAATTTTCCGGCATACTCGGGGGCAGTCTGAACGGCGGCGCGGGCAGCGATCATCTCTACCTTGAGAGCGCGACGTTCGACAGCACGTCCGGGGCAACCACGTTCAGTGGTTTCGAGACGGCTCAGGTCTATCTGATCGGCACGGAGGGCAACGATGTCGTCGACCTGACGACGCTGGGTGCAGTCGCCACACCGTCCATCGAAGGTCATGGCGGCGACGACAGCATCGCCGGCAGCCACAACACCGACTATCTCTACGGCCTTGACGGCGATGACATCCTCAACGGCGGCGCGGGCGACGACCAACTCACCGGCGGCGCGGGGAGCGATTTGCTCAACGGCGGCGATGGCAACGACTATATCGATGCTGACCGGCTGGACACGGTCGATGGCGGCGATGGTGACGACCATGTTCAATTTTCCGGCATACTCGGGGGCAGTCTGAACGGCGGCGCGGGCAGCGATCATCTCTACCTTGAGAGCGCGACGTTCGACAGCACGTCCGGGGCAACCACGTTCAGTGGTTTCGAGACGGCTCAGGTCTATCTGATCGGCACGGAGGGCAACGATGTCGTCGACCTGACGACGCTGGGTGCAGTCGCCACACCGTCCATCGAAGGTCATGGCGGCGACGACAGCATCGCCGGCAGCCACAACACCGACTATCTCTACGGCGACGACGGCGATGACATCCTCAACGGCGGCGCGGGCAACGACCAGATCGACGGCGGCGCGGGGAACGATACGGCTCGCTTCGGCGGAGCCCGCGCCTTCTATGTCGTGACGGACATGGGCGACGGCACAGTGCAAGTGATCGACAGCCGTTCACCGGGCGTTGGAGGAGAGGGCACCGACCTGCTGACCTCCATCGAGCACCTCCGCTTTGCCGATGTCACTACCGATGGGCTGGGCAATATCGTGAACGCCATCACCGGGACCGAGGGCGCCAACAAGCTGAAGGGGACGAGCCTGGACGACACGATATTCGGTCTGGGCGGCAACGACACCATCGACGGCGGCGCGGGCGCGGACCAGATGCATGGCGGCCTAGGCGATGATAGCTACACGATCGACACGACGGGAGATCAGGTTGTTGAGCTGGTCAACGAAGGCATCGACACGATGAAGTCGGCTGTCGTTGACCTGATCCTCTCGGCCAATGTCGAGAAGGGCACGCTGCTCGATGTGAAGGGGATCGGCGCGAGCCTCGACATCACCGGCAACGACCTCGCCAACACGTTGAACGGCAACCAGGGTGCGAACATGCTCCTCGGCGGCGGCGGCGAGGATCTGCTCAATGGCAAGGACGGCGACGACTCGCTGTTCGGCGATGCGGATGACGACAAGCTCAACGGCAATGACGGCGACGATGCTCTCGACGGTGGCGCGGGCATCGATCTTCTCACCGGCGGCGCGGGCTCCGACATGCTGACCGGCGGCTCGGAAGCCGATCAGTTCAGGTTCGACAAGTTCATGCTGGCCGATGGCCTGCTCGCCACCGATACCATTGTCGACTTCTCCGGCTTTGGCGGTGAAGGCGATCGCATCAATCTCTCCGCGATCGACGCAAACGGCAGCGCGATCGGCGGCAACGGGAAGTTCACCTTGATCGGCGCGGCAGCGTTTGGCGGCGTCGCCGGGGAACTGCGTTATGCGCATTCGGGTGGCGATACGTGGCTGTCGGGTGATGTCGATGGCGACGCCCACGCCGATTTCCAGATTATTGCTATCGGCATCCACAACTTCGTGGCAGCCGATTTTATTCTCTGATGGCACTGAATCTTACCGAAGATCCCGACGCGCATTTATTGATGTTGTGAAATCTATACAGCGCTGCATCTTAGTCAATTGGCGCTCAGTAAGACCTACATCCCATTCGGATTCTGCGGATAGCAGGCAGCGCAGTTCGGATGCAGCAGGCGTGGCCTTCGGGCATGAGCGCGCGGCTGCCGGCGACATGGTCGGCGAGGTGCTGGAGGTGGTCGCTACGGAGCGGTGCCGCATGATGCGCCCTGTGATGTGTGGGTCACCGCCGGGGAAGGCGCAATCGGCAGGCCCCGGCGGCGGATCTGTCTCGCCCGGTCAGATCAGCACGATGTCGCCCGCATCGATCAACGGCTTGCCGCTGAGCAGCGCGATCTGCACCTGCGCCGCGCCGCCGAGGCCGTCGGCGTCGTAGTAGAGCGCGCCGTTCGCGCTGTTGTAGATGAGGTGCTGGTCGGCTGCCGTTGCCTTGGTCCCGAACGCCAGCTCGCCGGCATCGAGTGCCCCGAGGCCATAGCCCGCCAGCGCCGCGAAGGCGTCGATCGCTATCTCGATGTGGTCCACGCCTGACACGAAGTCCTTGACCGTGTCCTTGTTCGCGCTGGTTTCGAGCGTGTCGAACACGAAGCTGTCGGCGCCCAGACCGCCCGTCAGCACGTCCTTGCCCGCACCGCCATTCAGCCGGTCGTCGCCCTCGCCGCCCTTCAGCGTGTCGTTGCCGGCGAGACCCGACAGGATGTTCGCGCCCGCATTGCCGGTGATGCTGTTGTTGAGGCCGTTGCCGGTCCCGTCAGTCGCCGCCGTGCCGGTCAGGATCAGCTTCTCGACATTGTCCGACAGCGCATGGCTCACGCTCGCATTGACCGTGTCCGTGCCCTCGCCTGTCAGCTCCACCACCTGGTCATTGGCGTTGTCGACCCAGTACAGGTCGTTGCCGATGCCGCCCTCCATCCGGTCGGCCCCCTCGCCGCCGTCGAGCTTGTCCGCGCCGCCAAGGCCGATCAGTATGTCGTCGCCGGCGGTAGACCGGGCGAGACCCTTTGACGATTTGACCGGCGTGATGAGATCGCCCCTCTCGGTGCCGGTGATGGTGGCGCCTTCGGTCAGATTGGCGACAGTGACATTGATCGTCTGGCTGTCGCTCAGTTGGCCATCGCTGGCCGCGACGATGACCTCATACACGTTGTCGCCGTCGGCATCCGCAGGCGTCTCGAAATCGGGTGCAGCCAGGAAGGCCAGCGCGCCTGTGTTGGTATCCACCGTGAACCGGCCGGCGTCGGCGCCACCAGCGATAGCATAGCGGACGATATCGCCATTCGCGTCCGTCGCCGTGAATGCGCCGACCTGTGCGACGCCCTCGTCGACGAAGACAGCCTGCGCGCCGGTCGCAAACAGCGGGGCTTCATTGGCGATCCGCGCGAAGGTGACCGTGTAGGCAACGGTCGCCCGGTCGTCGACGATGTGGATCCTGTTCTCGTAATAGGGATAGGCATCGTCGTTGGCAAAGGTCCGGTCGGTGAACCAGAACTGGCCGCTATCGAGCAGCGAGCCGTCCGCACGCGTCACAGAGACAATGTCAAGCGATGCGTCCACCGTGCTCAGCACATCGACCACGAACCAGCCGCTGGCTGTGCCAGCCGGCGCAACCGTCACCACCGCCGAACTGCCGCTCTGCCCCACAGTCGTTGCGCTGCCGCCGAGAAGCGCGACCGGCGCGGTCGTGCCGCTGGCGAAATAGAGGGTGTCGGGAGCGTCGACCGCATCCTCGACATCGTTGACGAGGAAGTCGATGCGGCCATCGCCGTCGACATCGCCGCCATGAATGAGCTCGTGCACTGTCACTGACTTGATCAGCGAGAACTCGGCACCACCAAGCGCGCTGACATGTTCGAACGTCGCGTCATAGTCGATGAACTTGCCCTGCAGGTCCGACTGGAGGAACCAGGCGCCGACCCGTGTCCCCCCCGCTTCCACGTCGCCGAAGTCTGCGGTGAGGCTGCCGGTGGGGGAACTGCCCTCGACTTCGGAGCCGAAAATGGTGAAGTCGATGAGCAGGCCCTGCTCGTTCTCGATGATCTCTGGCTGGGCCGATGTGATGCTGAGGTCATTGGCGGTGCCGGCGCCGTCATTGCGGATGAGCACACCCAGCAGGAACGGCTCGGAATCCTGGACCCCGGCCACGAACGGATCGTCGCCGATCACGTTGCGCTGCTGGAAATAGTCGAGGTTCAGTTCGGGCTGCGGGAGCACGGTGACCTGCGCCGGATCGAGATCGATCTCGGTGGGGACCGGCGCGCCCTCCTCCTGGAAGCTGAGCTGGCCGCCGATCAGATATCCGGTCGGGCCATCCGGCGCCGCCAGGCTGGACGGAAGGAAAGTGAACTCGGCACGGATCGACCCGTCGGCTGCAATGCCCACCGTGCCGTCGAGCGCCGCAATCCCCTCGAGCAGGGTGTTGGCGACGCCAAAAATGTTCCCGGCCACCACATTGCCCGCGAAATCCGTGATCGACAGGTCCAGCATCACATTGTCGAGCGAACCGCCGGCCGCGTCCAGCTCCAGCGTCCCCACAAACGCCTGCCGAGACAGCACCGCATCCTGCGCAATGCTGATCTTGACCTTGACCTCCACACCATTGGGACGGGTGATGACCGACTCGCTGACCAGAGGCGAAGCGATGTAGGTGTAGCCACCGCCACCGCCACCGCCACCGCCTCCACCGGCACCACCACCACCGCCACCGCCACCGCCGCCTCCGTAGCCCACGAATGTTCCGCCCGTCGCCGGCGGACACGGAGCCAGAGGTCCGAGATTCGGCCCGTCATAGCCGACCGGTGCCCACCGCCAGACATCATTCGGTCCGGCATCGTAGTTGTAGCTGATCAGGCCCGAGCCATAGCCGGTAACGAAGCAGGACAGCGGATCGAAGCCCTCGGGGAAGGTCGGGCTTCCTTCGGTTGCTGACAACGCGCCGGTGCCGCCATCCCCACTGCTCCCGTTCAAAAGCCGCGTTATCTGTACCGGGATGGTCGCATTGCCGAGTGCATCGATGGTCGGAACCTGGTCAATGAGCGGCGTGATCACAAATCCGTCCGGATCGGGCAGCACCATGCTTACATCATGAACGGCGATCAGCCCGTGGTTGGTCAGCGTGATCTCGATGACCATGCTCTCACCCAGACCCAGGTCAGAGAAGTTCAGGATCGGCGGGTCGGCGGTGATAACAGGGATGGGCACTTCGGTAAGAAAGGTGCTCGTCACCTCTAGATGGTAACGGTCCTCAACGGTCGTCTCGACCACGTTCCAGTTGTAGGTAACCGTCTCGCGCGGACTGAAGGCTTCAAGGGTAGCGGTTTGGCCCGGCGCGATCGTGATGTTTCGCGCAAAGTGAACGTGATTGTCCGAGTCCACCTCGACCCGATACGCTCCCTCGACCAGGTCGGACACGGTCAGCCTGCCATCGACGTCATCATAACGCGTCACAGCGCCGGTCGAGAGGTTCGTGATCCTTACGGTCGCATCCTGGACAAGCGGCTGACCGTCGGCGAAGTAGGTGAACTCATCGGTCAGCGACAAGTCGAGGCTGCCCTTCGCATCCGACGTCACCGCGAAATCGAAGTTTGCCTGCACGCTGGTGGCATTGCTTGCGGTGACGAGCAGGGTACCGGCATAATCCCCGAGCGGTGTATTGAGGCCCGGTGCCAGCAGAAGGCTGACCGTGGCGCTTTCACCCGCGCCCAGCGATGGAAGAATGATCGCACTTGCGGGCTGCAGCCAGTCGATGCCGGGAAGATTGACAGCGATATCCGTAGCCGCCGTTTGACCCGCATTGGTGATCGTAAAGGATACCATTTCCTGAGTGCCGCGCAGCACCCCGTCCATGAGTCCTGTGTCGTCGATGCGCAGCATGGGTGCGGACGACTTAACGTCCAGCGTGACAGTCGCAACGTTCGAATGGAAGATGCCGTCAAACGCGCGATAGCTGAAGCTGTCGCTGCCGCTGAAACCTGCATTTGGTGTGTATGTGAAACTCCCGTCCGCATTCGTCGTGAGCGTACCGTGCCGGGGATCATCGGTCACAACGGCATCAAGGTCCGTGTCGTCGGCATCGATGTCGTTCGATGTCAGCTGGGCAGCGGTGAGCGTGAGTGCTCCTCCGGTCGTAACGACAAACACGTCGTTGACGGCCGTTGGCGCAGCGCTGCCTGCAAGGTCGATGACCTGGTCCGCAAAAATAGCGGTTTCGATGTTCGAGAGGCGATCAGTCCCATCACTTCCGGTCAGGTCGGAAATCGTGACGACGCCGCCGCTGGTGGTAAGGTGATAATTCGCCAGATTGCCGGAGTAGCGCGCTGAATCCGCTTCCGAGCCACCGTTCAGAACGTCGTCGCCCGCCCCGCCGGCAAGATCGTCCTGCCCGGAGCCACCGAACAGGGTGTCGTTGCCAGAGCCGCCAAGCAGCGCGTCGTCGCCTCCGTTGCCGGCAAGTGTGTCGTTGCCGCCGGCGCCGTTCATGACATCTGCACCTGCGCTGCCGACGAAATCATTCGCGATGTTCGCAGGATCTTCGAACACGAGGCCGCTGATGACATAGGGAGGGTTGAGGTTGGCACTTGTCACATCTGCTGTGCGCACATTCTGCAGCACAGCCAGTGTCTGCCAGGTTCCTGCCGCACCCGAACCATCCCAATCGACCTGAACCAGGGTGTCGGCATTGGATTGCACCAGTCGCAGTTGCCCGGTCTCAAAAGCGGTCTTGCCGCTTTCCAGTCCGGTGATCTGCGCGAGCACATTGGTCAGATCGAGCACGTCACCTGAGGCGCCGGGCACGAAATCGGTAATGACGTCCGCTTTCTGGAATTGTGGGCTGTACCGCGCATCATCGGCATACAACAGATAGGTGTCGCGCCCTGCTCCACCGGTCAGAAGATCGCTGCCACCGTTCGAAGAACCTGAATATCCGACACGATCGAAAACATCGTTGCCTCCACCGCCGAGCAGAGCGTTGACGCCCTCATGGTCGGTCAGTGTGTCGTTGCCGTCGCCGCCGTTCAGGGTGTCATTGCCCGCCCCGCCAAACAACTGGTCCGTCCCGCCGGCAGCCGTCAGCACATCGTTGCCTGCTCCACCGTTCAGGGTGTCGTCGCCCGATACGGTCGTAAGCTGATCATCACCGTCGAGGCCGTTAGCGGTCCAGTCCCCATCAGCCGGCGTAACGACGAAGCTGTCGTTTCCGGCGGTTCCCGTCCAGCTGCGGGGCTCAATCGCATTGCTGACGCTGACGCTGATCGCCTGCTGGTCGGAAAGTGCGCCATCGCTGGCCTGGACAACGACCTCATAGAGTCCATCGCCGTTGGCGTCGGCAGGCGCCTCGAAATTCGGACCGGCGTGGAACTCCAGCTGACCGGTCAGGGCATCGATCTTGAACAGCGCCTGATCGGCACCGCCCGTGATGGTGAAGGTCGGGAAATCGCCGGGATTGCCGTCCGTGGCGACCACGCGCACCACGCCGGTGGTATTCTCGGCCATCGAGACCAGTATTGCATCGCCACCGCCCCCGGACTGGATCACCGGCGCGACATTGACATAGCTGTTGTCGATCAGGCTGTTCCATTGGGCAAGGGTTCTGCCGGTCACGCCCGAAATGTAGATCGTCCCGCTGGAATAGGTGAGCAGCGACCCGCCGCCATATTCATCGAGCTTGGTGAACGAACCGCCGACAAGATAGAACTTGTCATCGGTGAAGCTGAAGTCCGCGATCGTGTCGAGGCCCAGGAAGCCCGAACCGGTGAACTGGAAGGCATCACGGCCCGCACCGCCGTAGAGTGTATCGTCCTGCAGCCCGCCGTTCAGCGTATCGTCACCCGCATCGCCGCGCAGCGTATCGTTGTTGGCACCGCCACGCAGCGCATCATTGCCGTTGCCGCCATTGAGGGTGTCGGCGTCGGCATCGCCGTCGAGGGTGTCGTTGCCCTCGCCGCCGTTGAGCGTGTCGGTGCCGAAACCGCCGGTCAGGACGTCATCATGGGCATCCCCGTTCAGGCTGTCGTTGCCATTCTCGCCGTCGAGCTGGTCATTGCCTTCACCGCCATGCAGCGTGTCGTTCTCGGTCCCGCCAATCAGGCTGTCGTTACCCGTTCCGCCGGAGAGGGTGTCGTTCTCGCTTCCGCCGTTCAGTTGATCATCGCCCGCATCGCCATAGAGGCTGTCGGTACCGGCACCGCCCAGCAGGCTATCGTTGCCGTTCCCGCCGTAGAGCGCGTCATTGCCAGGGCCGCCGTCGAGCTGGTCGCTGTCGTCACCGCCATAAAGCTGGTCATTGTCCGGACCACCGCTGATCCGGTCCTCACCCGCACCGCCATGGAGCTTGTCGTCTCCGACCGCGCCGGTGATGATGTCATTCCCGCCAAAGCCGAAAATGGAATCGGCGATGTCGGACCCGGTCATCGCGCCGCCTGCATCGTCTCCCTCGGTACCTAGCCCCAGGTTCAGGAACGTCCCTGCAACAAAGTCGGTGGTGGCGAGGGTAGTGGGGGCTGAGGGTCCG
>CAZJCT010000007.1:15011-20095 GCA_964544675.1 uncultured Sphingobium sp. | reverse complement strand
ACATCAGCACCGTCCCCGCCGTACAGCGCATCATTGCCCGCCAATCCGCTGATCACATCGTTGCCACCGATGCCGTAGATGCTGTCGCCGCTGGCCGTGCCGGCGAGCGCCGCATCGTTCCCCGGCGTGCCGACCAGAACGCTGAACGTCCCTGCAACAAAGTCGGTGGTGGCGAGGGTAGTGGGGGCTGAGGGTCCGGTGAGGGCGAGGACCATGTCGGTGGAATCGAGGATGCGGTTGTCGTTGAGGTCGCCGATCAGGTATGTGGTGCTGCCGGTGCGGAACGACCAGAACTGGGTGAACCCGGTGCCAAGGTCGCTGCCGCCGATGGTCGCGCCCGCGCTGACCGTGAACCCCGGCGTCGTCACATCGCCGCGCAGCACCAGCGGGCGGCCAGAATAATAGGGCGTTCCGAAGTACGGCACGTAGCTGATCATGTCGATCCGGTCGCCCTCGGCGGCGTTGAAGTCGCTGATCGTATCGACCGTCGCCAGGCTCGAGCCATAGGCGTCATTATTGTAGTTGATGAAGTAGAAGATATCGGCGCCCGCGCCGCCGCTCAGCTGGTCGACACCGGTATAGCCGTCGAGACGATCATTGCCCGCGCCGCCGGCCAGCACATCGTTGCCGGCATCGCCGCGCAGCGAATCGACGCCATCGCCGCCAGCGACGCTGTCATCTCCATCGCCGCCAATGAGGCTGTCATCGCCGATCCCGCCGTCCAGCGTGTCGGTGCTGTCATAGCCGTTCAGCGTGTCGTTGCCATCGCCGCCATACAGCCGGTCGTCGCCGCGGGCGCCAATGAGGTTGTCGTCGCCTGCCTCGCCATAGGCCTGGTTGATCACCCCTGCCGTATCGCTCGAGCTGGAGCCCGTGCCGGTGTACAACGTATCAGCACCGTCGCCGCCATAGGCGATGTCCGCGCCGTCACCGCCATAAACGACATCGTCCCCGGCCCCGGCGTTCAGCGTGTCGTCGCCGGCATCGCCATACAGCGTGTCCCGCTCAACGCTCGTCCCGCCGTCAAGGCTGTCGTTGCCGGCACCGCCACGCAGCGTGTCCTGGCCGTTGCCGCCGTCGAGCTGGTCGTTGTCGTTCCCGCCCTCCAGCGTGTCCGCACCGTCCCCGCCGTCCAGAACATCAGCACCGTCCCCGCCGTACAGCGCATCATTGCCCGCCAATCCGCTGATCAGGTCGGCTTCTGTGGTACCGTTGAGCGTGTCGTTACCAGCCGTGCCGTTGATCGCTGCCATGTTTCCAAGTCCCATCCCAGAATCATGGTAAACCTTTGTTCATGAGCACTACAGATTTATGAAAGAGGACGAGGTCACACCGGAAAAGCCTCGATGCGCCTGTTTAATTTCACACCGATATGGTTGATTTATTTTTGTCCGGTCTCCTGTGCGTGGCGAAGGAGGCTGCCCGTATCGAACTCACAGCGGACTCATCGAACAAATCGATTCGCTTAAGCTTCGATGTGGCGTAGCCGATGCGAACTATGCTCACAATTAGAGTGGTGTAGCGCCACTGGCAGGGTTCTTGGCGCATCACCATTTTTGTGACGAGTCCCGGGCTGACGAACTCACCGAGCAGGCGCTTGTCCAGCGCTCCGGCCATGCCCTCCTCCTCCTGCACGCAGACCTGCGCGATGAGGAGGACGACGATGACGTCGCGACCGACCGCGGGTCGGGATGGCGTCCGCGCTTCTGACCGCCCCCAGTTCGCTGCTCACGCGCCTGCGCTTCCCTGTTAGTGTGCGTGATCTTCCCTGATCGGCGGAAATGAATTCCCTGTTCCGTGCGCAGGGAATTGGGATCCGAAACCCGGCTTTCGTGCGGCCTTGCAGGCTCCGGATCAGGTGCTCGGCGATCCGGAAAATCGAAAATTCCCTGTTATTGCCTCAAGAACAGGGAATTTGGCTCCTTCACGCCCCTGAGACCACCGATCAGAGTGGTGCCCACACCTCCAGTGACATTACGGTGCAAAGCGGGTTCTGGGACCGCGCGCCGGAACTGGCGCAATTCTGCGGATGTGCGGCGAGTTGGCCTCTGCGGCTTCCTTTCAGCAGAGACGCCAACGGGCTCAAAATCCCCCCTATTTCGCGAGAGTCTCTGCGGCCGTTTCCGCAGCGACGGTATCGAGGAAGGCCGCGTCTCCGCGGATTTGCGCTCCGAGGTGTTTGGGGCAGCAGCTATCTGCATAGTCGCCGACAGGGCTGTTTCCGGTTCTCAATATCTCGCGACCGCGCAGCTGTACCTATCCTCTCTGGACGCGGCGAACTCCAGACAGCACCGCATGACCGTCAGGCCGTCGGCCAGACTCGCTTCGGTGAAATGCGAGCGCCGTCTTCGCAGCGCGTCTTGGAGGGCGAGGATACCGCCAGTGGAAGCATCGCGCGCGTCGAGATCGAGCTTCCAGACGCCGGGCGTTGGAACCATAGCTGCTGACCGACCGCGATGTCAGGCGCGGCTTCAGCCAGGCGCTCACACCGTCATCTGTCCGGCGCTGCCGTGGCCACCTGGTGGTCTCCAAGGCGACCGGAACTCGTATTGCAGCTTTTCCAGATAGTTGTAGAGGCGATGGGCGACAGGGCCATATCCCCTCGGCGGTATTCCCCTCGGGCCCGCACCCGGGCGATCGTGGCAATGGACGCATTGGCCCGCCGGCACTTCGCTGCAGATACGCATCGTCTCGGCGAAGATGGTTTCGCAGATATGGATCCGCCAGTGGATGTAGGATGCGGTGATGAACGTGCCGCCGGTGTCGGACTGTGCCGCGTAGAGCGCCTCCGCATGTGCGAAATATGTGAACGGCTCTCGCCGGATATGGTGCAGCCCCGCTATCGGCAAGGGCTCGCAGCGCAGTTCGAGGACGTCGTCGGTGACTTCGGCGGAGATGATCTGGATGCAGCGGGCATAGCCTTCCAGCATCACCGCGCGGCTGCCGGTGATATGGTCGGCGAAGCGTTTGAGGTCGTCGCCCCGGAGATGGCCCATGTTGAGGACTCCCATGCGTGACGTGCCGCCGGGGCCAGCGCGATCGGCGGGCCCCGGCGGTGGATCGGGTTCGCCCGGTCAGATCAGCACGATGTCTCCCGCGTCGATCGCCGGCTTGCCGCTGAGCAGCGCGATCTGGATCTGCGCCGCGCCGCCAAGGCCATCGGCGTCATAGTAGAGCGCGCCCTTGGCGGCGTCGTAGATCAGATGCTGGTCGGCGGTGGCGGCGACCTTGCCGAACGCCAGCTCGCCGACATCGAGCGCGCCGAGGCCATGGTCCACGAGTGACGTGAAGGCGGAAACCGCCAGCTCGATGCGGTCAGTGCCCGAGACGAAGTCGGCGATGGTATCGCGGTTGGCGCTGGTCTCAATCAGGTCGAAGCGGAACGTGTCGGCACCCAGACCGCCCTTGAGACTGTCCTTGCCCGCGCCGCCGTTTAGGATGTTGGCGCCGTCATTGCCGGTGAGCGCATTGGCGAGCGCGTTGCCGGTGCCGTCGAGATCGGCGCTGCCCAGGAGGATCAGCTTCTCGACATGGTCGGAGAGGGTCACGCTGACGCTCGCCTTGACCGTATCGGTGCCTTCGTCGGTGAGTTCGATCACGACATCGCCCGCATCATCGACCAGGTATACGTCGTTGCCGGCGCCGCCCGCCATGATGTCGGCGCCAAGCCCGCCATCGAGCAGGTCATTGCCTTCGCCACCGATCAGGGTGTCGTCGCCGCCCTCGCCATAGAGCTTGTCATTGCCCGCAGCACCGTCGAGGCTGTTCGCCGCGTCATTGCCGGTCAGGCGGTTGGCGAGCGCATTGCCGGTGCCGTCGGTCGCGGCGGTCCCGGTCAGTTCGAGCTGCTCGATATGGTCGGACAGGGTGTAGGAGACGGAGGCGAACACCAGGTCATTGCCGCCGATCTGCTTGCCTTCGATGTCGAGTACGCTGTCCTCGACGACGACGTCGCCGGCATTGTCGACCCAATATTGGTCGCTGCCGATGCCGCCCTCCATCCGATCGGCGCCTTCGCCACCGTCGAGCTTGTCCGCGCCGCCGAGGCCGATCAGTATGTCCTCATAGGCCGTCGGCAGGGCAAGTCCCTTCGATGCCTTGGTCGGCGTGATGATGTCGCCCTTGTCGGTGCCGGTGATGATGATGCCCTCGGCCACATTGGCGACGGTGATGCTGATCGTCTGGCTGTCGCTGAGCTCGCCGTCGCTGGCGGTGACGACCACCTCATAGACATTGTCGCCGTCGGCATCGCCCGGCGCCTCGAAATCGGGCGCGGCGAGGAAGGCGAGCGCGCCGGTTTCCGCGTCGATGCCGAACAAGGCGGCGTCCGCGCCGCCGGTGATGGCGTAGCCGAGGACGTCGCCGCTGTTCGGGTCGGTGGCGGTGATCGTGGTGACGGCGGTGGCATTCTCGTCCACCATGATCGCCGCGACAGCGCCGCCGCCATTGCTGTCGATCACGGAGGCGGCATTGTCGACCAGGGTGAAAATCTGCGCCTTGATCGCATGGCTGCTGCTGTCGCCGCCCGCGCCGCCGACGCCCAGGCTGAAATCCTGCCAGCTGACCACGAAGCCGCCATCGGCGAGGCCGGCAATCGTGGGTTTCCACTGGTTGTCCGTCACCGCGCTGTTGACGAGGAATTCGCCGCCCAGGCGCGCGCCCGCCGCATCATAGACCTGCGCCTTGATCGCCCAGAGGCTGCTGTCGCCGCCCGCGCCGCCATTGCCCAGGCTCGAGTCCATCCAGCTGACCACGAATCCGCCATCGGCAAGGCCGGTGATCGTGGGTCCTTCCTGCCAGTCCGCCACGGCGCTGTTGACGAGGAGCTCGCCGCCCACGCGCGCGCCCGCCGCATTGTATACCTGCGCCTTGATCGCATAGCCGTCGCTATCGCCCCCCGCGCCGCCGCTGCCCTGGCTGATATCCGCCCAGCTGACCACGAAACCGCCACCGGCAAGGCCGGTGATCGTGGGTAGATACTGATAGCTCTCCACCGCGCTGTTGACGAGGAACTCGCCGCCCACGCGCCCGCCCGCCGCATCATAGACCTGCGCCTTGATAGCCAAGCCGCTGCTGTCGCCGCC
>CAZJCT010000007.1:0-14911 GCA_964544675.1 uncultured Sphingobium sp. | reverse complement strand
ACTGACTGCCCGCCACCGCGCTGTTGACGAGGAATTCGCCGCCCACGCGGGCGCCCGCCGCAGTGTATATCTGCCCCTTGATCGCCCCGTTGCTGTTGTCGCCGCCCGCGCCGCCGACGCCCTGACTCCAATCCGTCCAGCTGACCACGAAGCCGCCATCGGCAAGGCCGGTGATCGTGGGTCCTTCCTGGCTGTTCGCCACCGCGCTGTTGACGAGGAATTCGCCGCCCACGCGTTGCACCCGGTCGCCCTCGGCACCGTCCTGGATGGTGATGGCGATCGCCTGGGTGTCGGCGTTGGTGCCGTCGCTCACCGCGACGACCACGTCATAGATGCCGTCACCGCCGGCGTCGCCGGGATTCTCGAAGTCGGGCACATCCTCCGCGGTGAAGCGCAGCGCGCCGGTCGTTTCGTCGATGGTGAAGCTGTCGGCGTCGGCGCCGCCGGCGATGCTGTAGGTCAGTGCGTCGCCGTCGCTGTCGGTCGCCCTCACCACAGTGACGCCGCGCTGATTTTCGAACAGCGATATGGTCGCCGCGTCGCCGCCGCCATTGCTGTCGATCACCGGATCATGGTTCACCGCAAAGATCTGCGCCTTGATCGCCGAGCCGCTGCCATCCTGCGCGCTGTCTTCGGTACCCCAGCTGACCACGAAACCGCCGTCGGCAAGGCTGGTGATCGTGGGTTCCGACTGATTGCCCGCCACCGCGCTGTTGACGAGGAATTCGCCGCCCACGCGCGCGCCTGCTGCATCATAGATCTGCGCCTTGATCGCGTAGAGGCTGCTGTCGCCGCCCGCGCCGCCGACGCCCTGGCTGAAATCCTGCCAGCTGATCACGAAGTCGCCACTGGCTAGGGCGGTAATCGCTGGATTGATCTGCTCACTCACCACCGCGCTGTTGACAAGGATCTCCCCGCCCACGCGGGCGCCAGCCGCACTGTAAATCTGCGCCCTGATGGCATTACCGCTGCCATCGCCCGCCGCACCGACACCCGTCCGGAAGTCGTGCCAGCTAATGACGAAGCCGCCATCGGCAAGGCCGGTCATCATGGGAGAGTTTTGTGTATTGGGCACGGAACTCTTAACGAGAACTTCCCCACCAACGCGCACGCCAGAAGCGTTGTAAAGCTGCGCTTTTATCTCCAATGCACTGCCAATTCCTGCACCTGAGGTAGCACTGACGCCTTCATCTACCCAGCCAATGGCGAAACCCCCACCAGCAAGGCCCGTCACCGTAGGCCGGTATTGGCTTAAGTTCGTCGCACTATTAACAAGGAATTCCCCGCCTACGCGCGTTCCGGCAGCATCATAAATCTGCGCTTTGATAGCACCGCGGCTGATATCGCCCAACGCACCGCCGGCGCCCTGGCTGAAATCCTCCCAGCTGACCACGAAGCCACCATTGGCCAGGCTGGTGATCGTCGAATCGGACTGACTGTTCGCCACCGCGCTGTTGACGCGGAATTCGCCGCCCATGCGCGCGCCCAACGCGTTATAGATCTGCGCCTTGATCGCCGAGCCGCTGCTGTCGCCGCCCGCGCCGCCGTTGCCCCGGCTGTCATCCGTCCAGCTTACCACGAAGCCGCCATCGGCAAGGCCGGTGATCGTGGGATATAACTGATAGCTCGCCACCGCGCTGTTGACGAGGAATTCGCCGCCCACGCGCGCGCCCGCCGCATCGTAGATCTGCGCCTTGATCGCATAGTCGCTGTTGTCGCCGCCCGCGCCGCCGACGCCTCTGCTGAAATCCATCCAGCTGACCACGAAGCCGCCATCGGCCAATCCGGTGATCGTGGGAGCGAATTGATTGCTCTCCACCGCGCTGTTGACGAGGAATTCGCTGCCAAACCTTGTGTACGACGTCATCGTTCATCCCCCTGATCCATGCATTTCAGGGACGGACGCGATAGCCGCCATGCACGAAATGCTTCCAAATGCATCCCGTTTATCCAGATTCGAAGTCTCGGCCGTGACGCCCACGGAAGGATTTTATGAAATCCGGCAGTATCGGCGTACCCATTCGGGCCGTGCTCTACGCGTACCGCGCCCCGAGCCGTTGCCGTCTGGGCCGTCTGGTGGCGATCAGTCACGCTGAGGAGGTTGAGCGCCACATATTCCGCAAATCGCGCGGAGAATATGACTGCCATCCATGAGTGCGGGAATCGGCCGAACCTTGTGTGGCAATAGCGTGCCCAGTGCATTGGTCAGGGTCAGAGGATGAAATCGCCAGCGACGAAGCTGTGCAGGCCGGTGGCGATGATCTGGAAGTCGGCCAATGTGTCGCCGTTGATATCACCCGACAGCCAGGTATCGCCGCCCGATTGTGCATAGCGCAATTGCCCGGCCACGCCGCTGAACGCGCCCGTGCCGATGAAGGCGAATTTCTGGTTACCGTCGAGCGCATTGCCATTGGCATCGATTGCGCCGAGGTTGATGCGGTCGCCTTCACCGCCAAGGCCCGAGAAGTCCATGATGGTGTCGGTAAACAGCAGGCCGTCGGCGAGCATGAACTTGTCGAACTTGAACTGATCGGCTTCGGAGCCGCCGGTCAGAATGTCCGAACCCGCGCCACCGGTCAGGACGTCGATGCCCGCGCCGCCGTTCAGAATGTCATCGCCGTTATTGCCATTGAGCTTGTCGTCGCCCGCATCGCCGAACAGCGTGTCGTTGCCGTCCTTGGCGTTCAGCACGTCCTTGCCGTTGCCGCCGTTCAGCACATTCGCGCCGCGATTGCCGGTCAGCGTATTGGCGAGGTCGTTGCCGCTGATATCGAGGTCCGCTCCGACGCCCTTGACGTCAAGCAACGTGCCCTTTTCGATATGGGCGGCCAGCGTCAGATCGACCACCGATGACTTCATGGTGTCGGTGCCGCCATCGGCCAGCTCGATGGCCTGATCGCCGGCATTGTCGATCGTGAACGTGTCGTTGCCAGTGCCGCCATGCATCTGGTCCGCGCCCGCGCCGCCGTCGATGGCATCGTTGCCGCCATTGCCGAAGATCACATCGTCGAACGCGGTCGCCCTGGGCTGGCCCGCGGGCGCCTTCTTGGTGTTGATCGCGTCATTGGCCTCGGTGCCGGTGATCACGAAACCGGCTTGGAGTTCTGAGACGGAGTAAATCATACCATCGAACGACACCATCTCGACATCGGAAATCCTGTCGATGCCAAGATTGGACGCGCCATTGGCCCTCAGATCGGTGACTCGAAGCTCACCATTCTGATCGTAAAGAACCGAGAAATCTCCCCTCAGTCCCGCGAAAAATGCCGTATCGACACCGCTGCCGCCATACAGCACATCATCGCCTGCTCCTCCGGCAAGCAGATCGTCTCCATCACCGCCAAGGAGCTGGCTGGGACCAGCACCGGCGCGCAGTTCGTCATTCCCCTTGCCACCAGAGGCGATGACATGTTCGGTTGATGTCACGCCCGTGGCATCAAACAGGTCTGCGTCATCCGTCCCGGTATAGACCAGTGTATCATCAGCCAGGCCGGTTTGGGAAAAGTCCCCGGCGATGACGATATGCTGCCCGTTGATCAGAATCTCCTCGACGCCCGATATCGAGAGATCAGTCGTTCCATCCCCATCGAAATCGAATATTATGGCCAGGCCGTCCGGGCTGACGCTGCCGATGACCGGGCCGGCGACGGCAAGGGCGGACGTATCGATATCGAGCACATCGACATTACTGCCACCCAGGACCGCCGCGGGCGTAACGAGCGAGGTGCTCGCATCGAAACTGGCCCTGCCGCCGCTGTCTGCAAACCGGATTCCATCGAGAAATTGCAGGGCTTCGATATTGGTCAGGCTGTCGCTGCCGTCCGGCGCACCCGGCCGCTGATCGGCAACGGAAATGCTGCCGTCACCGTTCGTCTGGATGTTGTAATCGGCGGTCAGCCCCGTGTAGCGCGCAATATCGCTCCCGCCGCCACCGTCGATCGCGTCATCGCCTGCCCCCCCGATCAGGACATCATTGCCGCCCCGCGATGAGATCACATCGTCTCCAGCCAAACCGTCGATCAGATAGCTTGCATCGATCACGGCGGCGGGGGTCAATTCGTCAGGGCCGCTAGTCCCCAAGAGTGGCTCTGACGCGTTTACAGCCACATCTGCCTTGGAGAGCTGATAATAGCGCGCTCCGGTCTCATCCAGTAGTAATTCGCTGTAATATAAAAGGAAATGTCCAGCGTCCTGGCTAACGATTTTTGGACCATATTGCGAGCCGACCGTGCTCGGCAATGTAAACTCATCACCGATCCTGAGGCCGTTTTCGTCGAAAATCTGCGCCCGAACATCATTTGCATACAGGTCGCCGTTGGTCCGGGTTTCCCAGGCGATGACAAATCCGCCACCGGGCAGAGCTGCGATGTCAGCCTCCCCAAATCGATCCGCAATACTGCTGTTGACCTTGA
This sequence comes from uncultured Sphingobium sp., assembly GCA_964544675.1. Lineage (GTDB taxonomy): Bacteria > Pseudomonadota > Alphaproteobacteria > Sphingomonadales > Sphingomonadaceae > Sphingobium. The sequence continues at coordinate 10,499 of CAZJCT010000007.1, read as the reverse complement.
ATGACCCGCCAACAAGCTGGCCTTCCGGGCCAATCAACTGGGCCATGATGTCGCCGCCGGACTGGGTGGACGGCATTGAAACAACAACATAGCCGCCTGACACGAGGGAGGCAGAAACACTGGAATTTGAAAATTGATCACTCGTATATGCAGCAATTTCGGTTTTGGTGGCTCCGCCAACAACGGACGAGTTGTTGCTAACAAAGTAATCAATGAAATAGGATGACTTTGTGCCAACGTGATACACAGGAGATTGGACAACTTCATCGACAACTACGATCAAATCCATGAGGGGGTCGCCAGGCGTGGGTGGGCCGGGGCGCACGGCCACGGACTCGATAGAGCGGCCGAGGATTGAGTAGTCGAACGAACCGGATGGTGCCAGGGCCACGCCGCTCGGCGAAAATCGCTGCACCATGAGGCTGTTTCCTGCCCCAAGGTCGTCAATCCATATCCGCAAGAAATCGCCGTCTGCCAGTACAGCAAGCTTTGACTGGCTGACCGTGTTGTCGCCGGCGATCAATGGCAGATCAACGATGCCGCCGATCGCATTTCCATTGCCATCGAACACGTGCAGTCGCGAACGGATCGTCGGACTGGCGTCATCCGTCTGCTTCCAGTGGACAACGAACCCTCCTGCAGGCGTTTCCAGAATTTCCATTCCAAATACGGTAAATGACTCATCCGGGGTAATATTCAGAATTGTGTTTTGAATAATTCCGGCGGCATTGTGCGCCTCCACGACCATGGTGAAATCATCGTGAACTTGAGCGGTCACATAATTTGCGTTGCGCAAAGCCGTTGCGGTGCCAGCATATCTGCTATGCACAGATGGAAACGACCCGCTAGTGTCAACATTGACTGAAAAGTCGGCGGTGCTCATGATGGACCACTCTCTGCAAATGCGAGTGCCGACGGCAAATGCCATCGGATCTTTGCTAAATGGCTCTCACCTATCCTGATTCGAAGACTCGACCGTGACGCTCGGGGAACGAGAGACTTGAAGCGGGCCTGAAACGGGACGCGGTCGGCGTGCCCATCCGGGCAATGCTCCATGCGCTGACTCGCCCTGGACCAATCCGCAATCGCATCCTGGACGGGCTTCACCGGCCTGACGATCGGATGCCTGGCAAGCTCTGCGTCGCGGGTCGTGGAGCGCATCAGCGCAGACCGATCGGTGGCGACCGAGGCGCCAGATATTGCTCAATTCCGCCCGACCATGGTGGTGCCGGCCCCATCGTGCCGGCGCGGGCGGTCCGCCTCGTTCAGCTCCTGAACACCACCGTCTTGCCGCCATTGAGAAGCGCGCGGCCCTCCAGGTGGAAGGCCACCGCGCGCGCCAGCACGCGGCGTTCGATATCGCGGCCCTTGCGCACCAGGTCCTCGGGCGTGTCGTGATGGCTGATCCGCTCGACATCCTGTTCGATGATCGGCCCTTCGTCGAGGTCGGCGGTGACATAATGCGCGGTCGCGCCGATCAGCTTCACCCCGCGCGCGTGCGCCTGATGATAGGGCTTGGCACCCTTGAAGCCGGGCAGGAAGCTGTGGTGGATATTGATGCAGCGGCCCGACAGATAGGCGGCGAGATCGTCGGACAGGATCTGCATGTAGCGCGCGAGGACGACGAGTTCGGCGCCGCTCTCCTCGACGATGGCCTTGATCCGGGCCTCCTGCTGCGCCTTGGTGTCGGCGGTGATCGGCAGATGGTGGAAGGGAATGCCGTTGAAGTCGCTCGCGGCGTAGGTTTCGCGCGGGTGGTTCGAGATGATCCCGGCGACCTCCATGCTCAGCTCGCCGATGCGCTGGCGGTAGAGAAGATCGACGAGGCAGTGATCGAACTTGGAGGCGAGGATCAGCACGCGGCGCTTCACGTCGCGCTGCCGGATCGCCCAGTCCATCCCGAAGCCGTCGGCGACGGGCGCAAAGGCGGCGACGAGTGCGTCATGCCGTCCCTCGCCATCGACCAGAAACACGATCCGCGCAAAGAACTGGCGGGTTTCGGGGTCGTCGAACTGGTGCGCCTCGACGATGTCGCCGCCCAGCCGCAACAGCTCGGCGGTCACGCCGGCGACGATGCCCGGGCGGTTGGGGCAGGAAAGCGTCAAGATATAGGCAGTCCGGGTCACGGTTGTTCCCTGATCGAATCGGTTGTGGTTCAGAGCGACGCCTTGGCAGAGGCGAACCAGTGAAGGAAGCTGTCGGCGTAGCTGCGAAACACGGCAATGTCGTAAACGGGGTCGTCCTCGACCTGCCAGAAGATGGTGCCGACATGCGCGATGACGGTCACGGCGGACGATCGCCGCGCAAAGCGGTCGGGGTGAAGGTCGATGAACGCGCCGCGCTGGAGCAGGTCGCGCGCACGCGGCCCCGCCAGGCGGAAGATGCGGTATCCGCTCGACTGGTCCGATACCGACGCCAGCCCGCCGAGCTGGAGCGAGAGCGCGTCGGCGAGCGCATTGTCGGCGGCGTCGGCATGGGCAAGCCAGCTGCCCGGACCCGTGCCGATCATCATCAGCCGCGTGTCGCCTATCCAGCCGGGACCGTCGGCGAGCGCGAGGCCGAGCGCCGCGCCGATGGCGTCGGCACCCACCCCCTTGCGCGCCATCACGGTGGCGAGGCCCCAGCCCTCGCGCTCGGTCAGGGTCGCCGCCTCAGCCACGGACACGCGCTCCTTCGGGGTCGACGAACACCGGGTCGCAGACCAGCGCGCGGACATCGGGACCGCGCACCGGATCGTGAAGGACGATTTCCTCGCCATGCCGCTCCGCCCCATGGACCAGCAGGCCCAGCGCGACGGCGTGGCCAAGCGTGGGGGAAAAAGCGGCGGATGTCACATAACCCTCGTCATTCGCGGCGACCGGCGCGGCGCCGGGTGCGAGCAGATGCGCTCCCGCCCGCAGCGTGGCGCCCGCATCGATCGCGCGAAGCCCGACCAGCCGGGGCCGTGCGGGATCGGCGAGCGCCGGTCGTCCGGCCATGACCCGGCCGATGAAATCCTTCTTCTTCGACATCATTCGGCCGAGCCCCAGATCGACGGCGGTGGTCTGGCCATTGAGCTCGTTGCCCGCCACGTGCCCCTTTTCGATTCGCAGCACCCCCAGCGCCTCGGTTCCATAGGGCTGCACGCCCAGCGGCTCGCCCGCCGCCACCAGCGCACGGAGCAGCATCATGCCGCCCTTGGCGGGAACACTCACCTCATAGGCCAGCTCGCCCGAGAAAGAGAGGCGGAACAGCCGCAGCGGCATGCCCTGCCAGCGAAGTTCCGCCGCCGCCATGTAAGGAAAGGCATCGTTCGACAGGTCGAAAGCGGGGATCAGCGCCTCCAGCAGTGCGCGCGACAGCGGCCCGGCCACCGCATAGGTCGCCCATTGCTCGGTCACCGATGTCGCCTGGACGTCGAGCTCCGGCCAGATCACCTGCCGCGCATAGTCGATATGCTGCATCACCCGCGCGGCGTTGGCGGTCGTGGTGGTGACGAAATACCGGTCGTCGGCGAAACGTGTCGTCGTGCCGTCGTCCATGACGAAGCCGTCCTCGCGCAGCATCACGCCATAGCGCGCCCTGCCCACGGGAAGCGTCGAGAAGAGGTTGATGTAGAGCCGGTCAAGCAGCGTCGCGGCGTCCGGACCCTGAACGTCGATCTTGCCGAGCGTCGATACATCGCAGATGCCGACGCCTTCACGAACGCTCCGCACCTCGCGATCGACGCTCTGCCGCCAGTGGCTCTCGCCCACCCTCGCGAACCATTGCGCGCGCTTCCATTGCCCGGCGTCGACGAAGGTCGCGCCGTTCGCCGCCGCCCAGTCGTGGCTGGCGGTCTTGCGCACCGGGCGGAAATGTTCGTCCCGATGCGGGCCGGCGAGCGCGCCGATGGCTACGGGGAGCCAGGGCGGGCGTGACAGGATCGTGCCCGCCTCGGCAATCGTGCGGCCGGTCGCCGCGGCGAGCAGCGCATGGCCGCCCAATTGGCTGGTCTTGCCCTGGTCGGTCGCCATGCCGAGCGTGGTGTAGCGCTTCATATGCTCGATCGAGGCAAAGCCCTCGCGCGCGGCGAGCGCGACATCCTCGTCGGTCACGTCATGCTGGAAATCGACGAAGGCCTTGGTCCGCCGTTCGGGCACATGCCACAGCGCCCCTGTGGCGGCGGGATCGTCGCTGGTGCGCGGCGCGGGCGGCGGCGATACATCCGCGATCCGGGCGGCTGCGGCGATGCCGTCGCGGATCGCTTCGCCGAGAGAGAAGGCGCCCGATGCCGCGCCGACGGCATGCAGGCCCGGCGGCATTGCGCCGGGGACGAAGGCGTGGATCGCGTCGGACCAGACGGGCTTGCCGCCCAGATGGCTGCCGAGGCCGATGGCGGGGTTCCAGCCGCCGCTGACTGCCAGCAGGTCGGCGGAAAAGCGGCGGGTCCGGCCGCGCGAGTCGATCGCCTCGACGCTGGAGAGCGGATTGCCGCGCGCGTCCGTCACGCGCCCGCCCGCCAGTATCTCCACGCCCGCCGCGACGATGGTGGGAGAAGGAGCGGACAGGTCGGTGCGCGAATCGACGATGGCCAGCAGCTCGACGCCTGCGGCCAGCAGATCCTCCGCCGTCCGCCAGCCGCTGTCGCCGCTGGTGAAGACGACGGCGCGACGGCCCGGCGCTGCGGCGAAGCGGTTGACATAGGCGGACACCGCGCCCGCCATCATCACGCCCGGCCGGTCATTGCCGCCAAAGGTGATCGGCCGCTCGATCGCGCCGCTCGCCATCAGGGCATGCGATGCGATGACACGCCACAGGCGCTGGCGCGGCTGGCCCTCGGCGGGCGTGGGAAGATGGTCGGCCACCCGCTCGACGATGCCATATTCGCGCCCGTCATAGACGCCGAACACATTGGATCGCGGCATCAGCGTGACGTTCGACATCGCGGCCAGCTCGGCGGCGGCCGCCTCGGCCCAGTCGTGGCCCGCCATGCCGTCGACCTCGTGCCGTTCGGCGAGGAGGCGTCCGCCAAGACGAAAGTCGTCGTCGGCCAGGATCACGCGCAGCCCCGCGCGCCCGGCGGTCAGCGCCGCCGCCAGCCCCGCCGGGCCGCCGCCGATGACCAGCAGGTCGCAGAAGGCGAAGCCCTTGTCATAGCTGTCGGGGTCCGGCTCGCCCGACAGCGCGCCAAGCCCTGCCGCGCGACGGATCAGCGGCTCGTAGAGGCGCTCCCACAGCTTCGCCGGCCACATGAAGGTCTTGTAGTAGAAGCCTGCGACGAACAGGGGCGCGGCGATCTGGTTGACCGCCATCAGGTCGAACGACAGGCTGGGCCAGCGGTTCTGGCTCGCCGCTTCCAGCCCGTCGAACAGCTCGGCCGTGGTGGCGCGGCTGTTGGGTTCCGCGCGCGCGCCGCTGCGCAGCGTGACGAGCGCGTTCGGCTCCTCCGGCCCGGCGGTCAATATCCCGCGCGGCCGGTGATATTTGAACGACCGGCCGACCAGCCGCACGCCGCCCGCGAGCAGCGCCGATGCCAGCGTGTCGCCGGCAAAGCCCGTCATCGCCCGGCCGTCGAAGCTGAAGGACAGGGGGCGTGACCGGTCGATCAGCCCGCCCGAAGACAGCCGGCTCATGGCCTGCCCTCCCGCGCCAGCCGGGCGGAGAGGATCGCGTGGGTCCGCGTGTCGCGCCTGACGACGATCCAGTTGCGGCAGCCCTGCGCATGATACCAGTGCTCTGCCATCTCGCCCGCGACATTGTCGCGCAGGTACAGATAGTCGAACATCGCCTCCTCGCCGTCGGCCCCGCTCTCGGGGCGCACGGGGGCGGCGTCGCCGCGATAGACAAATTCATGGGCGTCGCGCTCGCCGCAATAGGGGCAGGGGATCCGCATGGTCAGCGCCTCAATGCAGGTTCGGCTGGGCGCCCTGGCCCTTTTCGTCGATCACCGCGCCGGTGGCGAAGCGGTCGAGGCGAAAGGCGGTCGCGCTGTCGTGGGGGGCATCGGTGGCGAGGAGATGCGCGAAGCACCAGCCGCTCGCGGGCGTCGCCTTGAACCCGCCATAGCACCAGCCGGCGTTGAGATAGAGGCCGTCGATGGGCGAACGGTCGATGATCGGCGATCCGTCCATGCTCATGTCCATGACCCCGCCCCAGGAGCGGAGCAGGCGCGCGCGGCCGATCATCGGCATGATCGCCATGCCGCCCTCGCACACATCCTCCACCACCGGCAGGTTGCCGCGCTGGGCGTAGCTGTTGTAGCCGTCGATATCGCCGCCGAAGACGAGGCCGCCCTTGTCCGACTGGCTGACGTAGAAATGCCCCGCGCCGAAGGTGATGACTCCGGGAATGACGGGCTTGAGCGCCTCCGACACGAAGGCTTGCAGCACATGGCTCTCGATCGGCAGGCGAAGCCCGGCCTTGGCCGCGACGACGCTGCTGTGTCCGGCGACCGCCAGTCCGACCTTGGCGGCGCGGATGTCGCCCCGGCTGGTCTCCACCCCCGTCACTGCGCCGCTCGCGTCGCGAAGGAAGCCCGTGACCTCGCAATTCTGGATGATGTCGACGCCCAGTGCCGACGCGGCGCGGGCATAGCCCCACACCACCGCGTCATGCCGGGCGGTGCCGCCGCGCCGCTGGAGAAGCCCGCCCTGGATCGGAAAGCGCGCCTGGTCGAAATTGAGGAAGGGCGCGATCCGCCGCACGCCGTCCTGGTCGAGCAGTTCGGCATCGACCCCGTGAAGCCGCATCGCATTGCCGCGCCGGGCATAGGCGTCGCGCTGCGCATCGCTGTGATAGAGGTTGAGGACGCCGCGCTGGCTGACCATCGCGTTATAATTGAGTTCGCGCTCCAGCCCTTCCCACAGCTTCATCGACCATTCGTAGAAGGGCGTGTTGCCGTCGAGGCCATAGTTCGAGCGGATGATGGTGGTGTTGCGCCCGGCATTGCCGCCGCCGATCCACCCTTTCTCGAGAACCGCGACGCGTGTGATGCCATGCACCCGCGCCAGATAATAAGCGGTGGCGAGCCCATGGCCGCCGCCGCCGACGACGATCGCGTCATAGCCGGGGCGGGGCGACGCATCGCGCCAGGCGGGGCGCCAGTTGCGGTGGCGGGTCAGCGCGTTCCTGGCGAGCGTGAGGACTGAGTAACGTTGCAAGCCGGTGCCTCTCAAGCCCGTTCGTGCTGAGGAGGGACTGAGCCCGGAGACGCCATCTCGCTTCGCTCGATGGCTCCTCAGGACGAACGGGGTCTCTTAACAATGGCATCAGTCTAGGCGGGCCAGGGTTGAACGGTTTGCCCGTAAGCGACAAGATAGCGTCTATGAGCGACAATGCCTCCCGCCTCGCCTTTCTGCTGACCGACGGCTTCGCGCTGATGTCCTATGCGGCGATCGTCGAGCCGTTCCGCGCCGCCAACGTGCTGGCGCGCGAGCCGCTGTATCGCTGGAGTCATGTGTCGCTCGACGGCGGACCAGCGCGTGCCTCGAACGGCGCCAGCATCATCGCGGACCATGCGGTCGGCGATTCGATCGACTGCGACATGCTGTTCCTGTTCGCTGCCGGCGATCCGACGACCTTCGATCATGCGCCGACCTTCGCCTGGTTGCGCGCGCTGGCGCGGCGGGGCGTCGCCATCGCCGGGGTTTCGGGCGGACCGTTCCTGCTGGCGCGCGCGGGGCTGCTGGCGGGCCACCGCGCGGCGATCCACTGGGAGCACCGCGCCGCGTTCCTCGACCATTTTCCCGAACATGCGCTGGAGGACGGGCTGTATGTCATCGACCGCCAGCGGATCAGTTGCGCGGGCGGTGCGGCGGGGCTCGATCTGTCGATCGACCTTATTGAGCGGGCGCATGGCCATGATCTGGCCGCGCAGGTCAGCGACTGGTTCATCCGCACCGAACCGCGCCGCGCCGATCGCCCGCAGCGCCTCAGTTTCCGTGACCGCTATGCGGTGAGCGACGGCCGGCTGGTGCGCGTGCTCGCGCGGATGGAAGCGACGGTGGAGGAGCCGGCCGGGCGCGAGGAACTGGCGCAGGTCGCGGGCCTGTCGGTGCGGCAGCTCGAACGGCTGTTCCGGTCACAGCTGGGGACCAGCGTGAATGCCATGGCGATGCGGATCAGGCTGGATCAGGCTGCGCAGCTCTTAAGGAGCAGCGGCTTGTCGGTGACGGAAGCGGCAGTCGCCTGCGGCTTTCAGAGCGCCAGCCATTTTGCGCGGGCATTTCGCGCGCGGTTCGGCATCGCGCCAAGTGCGGCTCGCGCGCCCGGACAGGACCGGGCGCGCGGCTGAATCACTCCGCCGCTTCGGCGGAACGCGGGCGACGCGTGCGACGGGGCTTGGGCGCCTCCGCGTCCGTGTCGCTGTCCTCGGCGGGCCGGCCGATCGACGGCGGCAGCACTGCCAGGTCGAGACCGGCACCCGCGTCATCCGCCTCGTCATTCTCGGGGCGGCGACGGGGGCGTCCGCGTGGCCGTGGCGGCGCGTCTGCGGCCGGAACCTCCGGCGTCATGGCCGTCGGACGCTCGGTCCGGGGGCGACGCGCGGGGCGGGCCTGAACCGCGTCTTCGTCGGCAGGTGCCTCGCTCTGAAAATCCTCGGCGGCGACAGGCTCCTCGCGTCGCGGCTGCGCGCGGTGAGTCTGCTGCGGGCGGCGATCGTCGCGGTCGTTGTCGCGGTCCCGCTGTTCGAAGCGCGGATCGCGCATCGGGCGGTCGGATGCGAAATCGCCGTAATCGTCGGCGTCGTCATCCTGATCCTGGTCCTGATCCTGATCGCCGTCACCGGGCCGGCGGAAGCGCGCCTGCTGCTCTTCCTGCCGCGCGCGATTGTCGGCGAGCACGCGGAAATAATGGTCGGCGAACTGCAGATAATATTCGGCGTTCACCCGGTCGCCCGCCAGTTGCGCGTCGCGCGCCATGTTGCGGTATTTCTCGAGAAGCTGCGCCGCATTGCCGCGCGCCCGGTTGTCGATCCTGTTGCCGGAATCCCCACCGCCCCGATTGCCGCCGTTGTTCTGGCGCGGGTTGTTCCGGCCGCGACGGCGGCCGGCCTGACGATTGTTGATCAAGTCGCTTCGTCCCTATGCACGCTGAAATGATGTAAGCTGATGCAATCAAATCCTAAAAACCGCCCCATCGGGCGAGCGCGCTCTGCATGAAGCGCATTCTGGGCGGAGGCTCCTGCCTCCGTCGATGGGTGCCAACGACACCCGTACATCTGCGCCACGATGACTGTGGGAGCGGCCGCACCCTGCGGATGAATGCTCATCCACCGCGCGTTCCATGCCTCCCAGATAGCGTTTCAGTTGGCTCAAACCAAGAGAAAACACGTGGAGCGTTAAAAAAAGGCGAAGGATGCGGCAGGCCGTTCATGGCGTGAGCGCCAGGCAGCGGGGCCGTCCGCCGAGGTCGGGCCGCACCGCGACGCCGAGCCCGGCCGCCGCGAAGAGGGCGGCGGCGGTCTCGCCCTGGTCGTGGCCGATCTCCACCATCGCGGCTCCGCCGGGGGCGAGGAGCGCCGGGATCTGGACCGCCAGTATCCGATAGGCATCCAGCCCGTCGCGGCCCGCGAACAGCGCGTCATGCGGTTCATGGTCGAGGAGGTCGGGGGCGAGCGCCTCCCCCTCCGCCACATAGGGCGGATTGCAGAGGATGAGGTCGAAGCGCTCGCTCAGCCCCTCGGCCCAGTTGCCCTCGCGGAACAGCGCGCGTTCGTGCAGGCCGCATTCGCGCGCATTGGCTTGGGCGATCCGCAGCGCCGCCGCCGATGCGTCGATGCCGAGGCCGGTGGCGTCGGGCCAGACCGCGAGTGCGGCGAGCAGAAGCGCGCCCGACCCGGTGCCGAGGTCGAGGATTCTGTGCGGGCCGTGGCTGCCGGCGAAATGGTCGACCGCCGCCTCGATCAGCGTCTCGCTGTCGGGGCGCGGGATCAGGACACCGGGCGCGACGTGCAGGCGCAACGTCCAGAAATCGCGCCAGCCGAGGATATAGGCGACGGGTTCATGGCCGAGCCGGCGATCGAGCAGCGTGTCGGCGCCCGCCGGCACCGGCAGGTCGCGCTGGCGGAGCAGCATGTCGCCGCGCTCGATCCCCAGCGCGTGCGCGGCGATCAGTTCGGCGTCGAGACGCGGGGTGTCGCTGACGCTGGCGAGGCGGTCGGTGGCGGCGCGGAGCCAGGTGGCGAGGCTATCCGTCAATGACCGTTGCTCATCCTCACACCACCTCGTCGAGCTGCGCCAGCCGTGCCGCCTCGTCCTCGGCGGTGAGCGCCGCGATCACGTCCTGCAACCCCGGTCCTTCGAGGATTTCCGGCAGGCGGTGGAGCGTCAGGTTGATACGGTGGTCGGTCACGCGCCCTTGCGGGAAATTATAGGTGCGGATTCGTTCGGAGCGGTCGCCGGAGCCCACCATCGCCTTGCGCGCCCCCGCCTGTTCGGACTGGGTGCGCGCCCGCTCCATCTCGTAAAGGCGCGTGCGCAGCACCTGCATCGCCTTGGCCTTGTTCTTGTGCTGGCTGCGCTCGTCCTGCTGGATGA
>CAZJCT010000006.1:0-52818 GCA_964544675.1 uncultured Sphingobium sp. | reverse complement strand
GGCCGTCGATATGCTCGACATCGGGCTTCTGCATCATCTCGAGGAACTGGCGCGCATAGGCGCTCAGCGACTCGACATAACGCCGCTGCCCCTCGGCATAGATGGTGTCGAAGGCGAGGCTGGACTTGCCAGAGCCCGACAGGCCCGTGATGACGATCAGCTTGTCGCGGGGCAGATCGATGTCCACGCCCTTGAGATTATGCTCGCGCGCGCCGCGCACGCTGATGTGGGTAAGGCTCATTCAGTCCATGTTCCAGAAATGTTCCCGGCAATCAAGCGGGGCCGCGACCGGCACGGCACATTGGCATCGGCAGGCCCGAGCGCAAGTGCAGCCGATATGCGGCAAGTTGCGGCTTCGTAACGATAAGTCGTTGAGCTGTTGAAAAATCGGCGGAAATGCGTGGTTCGAATCCGGTGGGTAATGTTGTGTTAACGTAACGAGATTACATGCTCTTCATCATCTTTGACCGTCAGGATTCACCGTGAGCAAGAAGAGCGCAAACCGCCGGACCGCCGAAGAAGCGATCCGCTTCCTCGACACACATATGCTCGACCCCACGCCAGGCAATTATGCGTTCGCCTATCTGTACATGACCGGGGTCAGCGGATCGTTGCGCAAGACGGTCGACGGGATGGTCTTCGACGGTGTGCGCCTGAAGCAGGATGTGGTCGACGAGCTGATGAGCACGACGACCGAAACCGCCGGGGCGGCCGTGCCGAGCGACATGGACGAGATTCGCGAGACGATTCGCCGGCAGGCCCTGTCGGTCGCCGACCTGACCCAGCGCAGCCTGTCCGATACCAGCGCCTTTGGCCGCGAGCTCCAGGAAGGCGCGGAGCAGGCGCTGAGCGGCGTCGATCTCGCCGGCATCATCCGCACCATGGCCGAGCGGACCGCGATGATGGAACGCAAGCTGGCGGAGACGGCGAAGGAGACCGAAAGGCTGCGCATGGACCTCGACGCCGCGCGCGACGACGCCAGCCGCGACGCGCTCACCAACCTGCCCAACCGACGCGCGGTGGAACGCCAGATCGAGAAGCTGGGCCGCGCCGCCGAGGAAATGGCGGTGGCCTTCTGCGACATCGATCATTTCAAGTCGATCAACGACCGCTTCGGCCATGCGGTCGGCGACCGTGTGCTGAAGGCGGTGGCCGAAACCCTGTCGGAAACGATGGACCCGCACATCGTCGCGCGCTTCGGCGGCGAGGAATTCGTAGTGCTGCTGCCCGGCATCAGCGCCGACGAGGCGTTCCGCCTGGTCGAGCAGGCGCGCGAGGCGGTTGCGCAGCGCAACTTCCGCGTGCGCGAGACCGACCAGCTGATCGGCACCGTCACCTTCTCGGCCGGCGTGGCGCAGGCGAAGGGCGATCCCGAAGAAGCGCTGCGCGTCGCCGACAAGTCGCTTTACGAGGCGAAGAACAGCGGCCGTAACCGGACGGTCTGGCGCGCGGCGGCCTGACCGCCGCCGCGACCGCGCGAAAAGGTCGTTCCGGGCATGCCATGATTGACGGACGCGCGCTTCCGGGCTGAACTGCCCCCCGGGTTTTCGGCGGAGGCGGACGCGCATGGATCAGATGGTTCAGCTCATTGGTCTCGGGCTGGGGCTGCTGGGGGTGAGCGCGCTGATCGCGGCGCGCACGTCGCGGCGCAGGGTCCTGCCCGTCTCGCTGCTGTGGATGTTCGCCCCCGCGCTGCTGATGGCGCTGACGCTCGGCCTTGGCGGGCTGATCGCACCGCCGCAGGGCAGCGGCGCATCGAACGGCATTTTCGCCATCATGCTGATCGGCACGATCGTCGTACTGCCATGGATGGGCGTCACCGGGCCGGGGCTGCTGATCGGCGTCGCGCTGCGACGGACATGGCCGCCGCGCGAACCGCCATCGACGCCGTCCGCCCCGCCGCCGACCCCCGCGCCCGACACGCTGGTCTCCGCCCCGCTCCCGCCAACAGCACCCGCAGGCGCGCCGCCGCAGGTGTTTCTTCCCACCGACGCCCGCCCGCGCGAGATCAACCAGACATCGCCCGACGGATCGATCCGGGTCGATATCGACCCCAATGAATGGGGCCATGGCCAGTGGGTCTACAGCCCGCGCGTGGTGGAGACGGCGACGGGCCGAATCCTCTGCGACCTGCACGGCACCGACTGGCAGGCGGACCTCGCCTTCCCGCGCGACCGCCACGTCTGGCTGGGACTGCGCCGCTATCGCACGCCGGGCTTTCTGTTCGCCGAGTTCGACCTTACCGCCGATCGCTATCGCATCGCGCTTCGGTCGGTCGACACGCCCGACGAGGAAGGGCCGATCGGCGACATATCGGACCGGCTGGAGCAATGGTGGCGACTCGCCACGCGCAACGCGGCGCTGACCATGCCCCAGCCGCTCCACCCCGGCGCGAGGCCACACCGCTTCCCCGCCTGGCGCCAGGCGCTGCTGATCCTGATCGGCGCCATCGTGGCGATCGCGGGACTCAGCTGGTACGCGGTCAGCAACGACATCGACGCGCCGCATGTGCCGACGGTGATCCGGGTACCGGGCTGACACGCAAGAGCGCGACTGCGGCGGTGAAGATCCATCAAAAAAGCATAGATCAAACAAAAGGTTCGTTGAAAAGCGCCGGTCATGGTAAATGAAGCCACCTTCTGATTCAGGAGAGTTGCGCCATGGCTTCCCGACCGACAGCGAATGACGATGGCTTTGTCTTCCAGACTGGCCAGCCCATCTCCGGCAACCTGCTGGTCAACGACAGCGATCCCGACGGCGACACGCTGTCCCTGCGCTTCTTCGATGGCGTGCGGGTCGATGCCAAGGGGCCGGGGCCGCATGTGACGGAAATCGCCGGCGACTATGGCACCTTCTTCGTCCAGCCCGACGGCAGCTTCACCTATGCGCTGCGCCCCGACGTGGTGCTGGCGCCCGGCGAAAGCGTGACCGAGACGCTGTCCGCCAAGATTTCGGACGGCAAGGGCAATACCGACGTCAGTTCCTTCTCGATGACCATCGAGGGTGCGGCCGCGCCGCAGCCGCAAATCGTCAACCTGTCGGAAGGCTCCAGCACCCAGAGCTTCTACAGCGACATCAGCGGCGACGGCATGCTGGTGGTGTTCGACACGGCCGACGCGCTGACGCCGCAGCCCTCCAACCTCTATGGCGACGTCTATCTCTACGACCGCGCGACCGACAGCCTCGACAATGTGACGACCGAGGGCGATTATTACAGCTTCGGCGCGTCGATCTCCGACGACGGGGCGCTGATCGCCTTTTCCAGCGTCGCGTCGAACCTCGTTCCCGGCGACACGGAGCTCAGCACCGACGTCTTCATCCACGATGTCGCGGCCGACAGCTTCATCTGGGTGACCGAAGGCGCCAATGCCGCCAGCACGAACGCGGTGATCTCCGGTGACGGCTCCACCCTGATGTTCCGCAGCGGCGCCAGCAATCTGGTCCCCGGCGACGATTTCCAGGACGACCTGTTCCTCTACGATGTCGCGACAGGCGGTCTGTCCAACATCACGCTGGGCCGCAGTGCATTCGATTTCGGCATGGCGCTGAGCGGCGACGGATCGATGGTCGTGCTCCAGTCCACCACCAGTCTCGGCACCGACCCCTTCCACATCCTGCTCTACGACGTTGCCGGTAAGACCTTCACCGACATCACGGCCGGCGCGGACGGGACGAGCAGCGCGGGGCCGCAGGCGATTTCGGGCGACGCGGCGCGCGTGGTGTTTTCCAGCAGCGCGAGCAACCTGACCCCGGGCGACAGCAACGGCGTCGAGGACATCTTCCTCTACGACACCGCCACCGGCGATCTCGTCAACATCACGGCGGGCGCGAACGGCGCGAGCAGCTGGTCGGGCCTGTCGGCCGACGGATCGACCATCGTCTTCGCGAGCGGCGCGGACAATCTGACGGCGGGCGACACCAACGGGGTCGACGACATCTTCCTCTACGATATCGGGAACGGCACTTTCACCAACATCACCGCCGGCGCGAACGGATCATCCTACGCGCCCCGTGTCTCGACGGACGGCCAGGCGCTGTCCTTCGCCAGCGACGCCGACAATCTCTCGGCCAATGACGTGAACGGCACAACCGACGTGTTTCTGTATACGCTGATCTGACGGCGGCGGCGGGCGCTACACCTCGTCGCTCAGCAGCTTCTCCGCGCCCTGCAGGTCGACCGACACCAGCCGGCTGACCCCCTGCTCGACCATCGTCACGCCGAACAGGCGATGCATGCGGCTCATCGTCACGGCATTGTGGGTGACGATCAGGTAGCGAGTGTCGGTATCGCGCGCCATGCGGTCGAGAAGATCGCAGAAGCGCTCCACATTGGCATCGTCGAGCGGCGCATCGACTTCGTCGAGCACGCAGATCGGCGCTGGATTGGTGAGGAACAGGCCGAAGATCAGCGCCACCGCGGTCAGCGCCTGCTCGCCGCCCGACAGCAGGGTCAGCGTCGCCAGCTTCTTGCCCGGCGGCTGCGCCATGATCTCCAGCCCTGCCTCGAGCGGATCGTCGCTGTCGACGAGCGCCAGATGCGCCGATCCGCCGTTGAAGAGGGCAGTGAACAGCCGCTGGAAATGGCCGTTGACCGCCTCGAACGCCGCCAGAAGCCGTTGCCGTCCCTCGCGGTTCAATGACCCCACCGATCCGCGAAGCTGGTTGACCGCCTGCACCAGTTCGTCGCGCTCGGCGATGCCCTTGGCCTGTTCCGCCTCGATCTCCGCCAGTTCCTGTGCGGCGACGAGGTTGACCGGCCCCATGCGCTCACGTTCCGCGACCATCCGGTCGAGCGCGTCCTGCTCTTCCCCGGCCGAGGCGACATCGCCCGACTCAAAGCCGAAGCGTTCGGGGAGCACGGGCGGCGGGCACTGGAAGCGTTCGCCCGACTGCGCAGTCGTCTCCTGCCGGCGCTGCACCGCATGTTCGGCACGCGCGGCGGCGGTGGCACGGGCCTCGCGCGCGCGGGTCATCGCCTCGTTCGCCTGCGCGAGCGCGGCATCGGCGGCGGACAGCGCGGCGGCGGCGGCCCGGTCCGCATCCCCCGCCAATCGCGCCGCATCGGCGGCGGCGGCGCGTTCCCTGTCCGCCGCCGCGATCCGCTCGTCGAGCGACGCCGGACGGGCGAGCAGCACCGCCTGCTGCTCGGTCAGCTGCTCGCGTCGCTTCGCCATGTCGGCGAGACGCACCCCGGCGTCGGCGGCGCGCGCCTGCCAGCTCTGCCGTTCCGCCTCCACCGCCTGCAACCGGTCGCGGATCTGCGCCGAGGACCGCTGCGCCGAGGACAAAGCGGCGCGCAGATCCTGCACCATGCGGCGCGCACCGGCCGATTCGGAGTTGAGGCGGATGATCTCCCCGGTCGTGCCGCTGTCGGGGGGCAGGTCGGCCACGGCGGCGGCGGCGAGCTCATAGGCGCCCTGCGCGGCGGACAGCTCGCCCGCCTGATCGGCGGCGCGACGCTCGAGGTCGGCGGCGCGCTCGGCGATCCGCGCGTCGAGTGCCGCCTGCTCGTCGATGGTGCGCTCTGCGCGGCGGATCGCCTCGCGCGCGTCATTGGCGGCCAGCCGCGTGGCGCGCGCGTCGGCGAGAGCGGCGCGCATTGCCTCCTCGGCGGCGGCAAGCGCGGCCTGCTGTGCGGCGACCGACTCTTCCAATGGCGGTTTCTCGGCGGCGATGGCGTCGAGGCGGTTGAGCCGGGTCAGCCGCTCCGCCGCCGCCGCGCCGCCACCGATCGTGGCATAGCCGTCCCAGCGCCGGGTCCGCCCCTCGCGAGTCACCAAAGTCTGCCCGGCGAGCAGATTCCGCCCGTCATCGCTGTCGGCAACGATGACGAGCGAGAGCGCGCGGAGGAGTTCGGGCGGCGCGCTGACATGGTCGGCGAGCGAGGCGCAGTCCTCCGGGCAGGGCGGATCGAGCGCGAGCGGCGTCGCGCCCGCCCAGCGGATGTTGCCGGTCGCGGCGATCGGCGCGGCGAGATCGTCGCCCAGCGCCGCCGCGAGCGCGCGCTCATAGCCGGGCGCCGCGCGGACCCGGTCGATGGCGCGGGTCGATCCGTCGGGCGCGCGCGTCGCCTTGCGAAGCGCCGCTTCCTCCGCATTGAGCGCCGCGAGCGTGGCACGCGCAGCGGCGAGCGTCCGTTCCGCCGTGTCGCGCGCGGTCGCGGCGGTGGCGCGGGCAGTCTCGGCGGCGGCGGTGGCGGTATCGGCCTCGGTCGCGGCGGCCTCGGCGGCGGCACGCGCGGCCTCGGCCTCGGCGCGCTTCGCCGCGATCGGCGCGCGGTCGGGCAGGGCAGCGCGCGCGGCGTCGATCTTCTGGCTTTCCGCCGCCGCACGTTCGAGCCGCTGGCGCGCGCCCATCAACGCCGCCTCCGCCACGCGGCGTTCGGCCTGTTCCTCCGCCTGCCGGGTCATGGCGCGGGCGAGCGCCAGTTCCGCCTCGTGCGCCGATGCCTCGCTGGCGGCGATCCGCTCCTGGAGCTCGGGCACGCGCGCCTCTTCGGTGGCCAGCGCGGCGGCAAGGTCGGTCGCCTGCGCCGACAGCCGCACGCCTGCCTCCGCCGCGTCGCGATCGAGCGTCTTCTCGCGCCCCTCGTCCTCCGCCAGTCGTGAAAGCTGCGCCGTCAGATCCTCGATCCGCCGTTCGAGCGAGCGTCGTTCGCCGCGAAGCCGGTCGAGCATATGCCCCGCCTCGCTCGCGGCGTCGCGGCGGCGCTGCGCCTCGGCCTGGGCGCTCGCCTGCGCCTCGCGCGCGGCGTTGGCGGCGTTGGCGGCGGCGGCATGGCCTTCGCGCTCGGCGGCGACCGCCTGCTCGGTGCGTGCCGCCTCCCCCTGCGCGGCCTCCTCCTCGCGCACGGCGACGCGGTAGCGGGCGAACAAGGCACGCGCCTCCGCCACGCTGATCTTCTCCGACAGCGCGCGATAGCGCTCGGCCGCGCGCGCCTGCCGGCGGAGCGTCTGCGCGCGACTGTCCATGTCGGCCATCAGCTCGCCGAGCCGCTCCAGATTGGCCTCGGTCGCGCGCAGCTTCTGCTCGGCATCGCGGCGGCGGACATGAAGCCCCGCGATCCCCGCCGCTTCCTCCAGCATCTGGCGGCGTTCCTGCGGGCGGGCGGCGATCACCGCGGCGATCCGCCCCTGACTCACGAGCGCGGGGCTGTGCGCGCCCGTCGCGGCGTCGGCGAACAGGAGACCGACATCCTTGGCACGCACGTCGCGGCCGTTGATCCGATAGGCGCTGCCGGCACCGCGCTCGATCCGGCGGATCACCTCGACCTCGCCGTCATGCCCCTCTTCCTCGACGAGGCCGGGGATCGGGCCGGTGACGGCCTCGGCATGGAGGGTGACTTCGGCGAACTCGCGGCGTGGGCGGCTAGTGGTACCCGCGAAGATGACGTCTTCCATCGCCCCGCCGCGAAGCGTGCGCGCGCTGCCCTCGCCCATCACCCAGCGGATCGCTTCGAGCAGGTTCGACTTGCCGCACCCGTTCGGCCCGACGACGCCGGTCAGTCCGGGCGCGATGACGAGGTCGGCGGGCTCGACGAAGCTCTTGAAGCCCGACAGCTTCAGCCGGGTGATGCGCACCGCGTCACCCCCAGTGGTTCAGACAAGCCGCCCCCCGGCGGCAATCAGGCGCCCATCTCGCGAAGCCGCGCCTGCAGCGCGGGCCAGGTGTTGAGGTCGTCCGCCTTCTGCCCGTTGATGACGATCGTCGGCGTGCCGGAGATATCGAATTGCTGGCCCGCCTTTTCGGCACTGCTGACGACCGCTTCCGCCGCCGCCGGATCGGCGAGGCACTGGCGAAGCTGCGGCTCGGGAACGCCGCGCGCCTTGGCAAAGTCGATCAGGCCCGCCAGTTCGGCGATGCGCACGAAACGCTGGTTCGGCGGCAGCTCGCCCGCCGCCTTGAATTCCTGCTCGCCCGCGCCCTGCAGCGTCTGGAACATGGTCGACTGGTTGGCGAACAGCTGATGGTTGAGGCCGAAGAACACGTCCGGCCCTGCGCAACGCGCGACGATCGCGTTGGTCAGGTCGAGCGGATCGCGGACGAAGGCGCGAAATTCAAAGCTGACCTTGCCGCTGGCGATGAACGGCTCCATCGGCTGGTCCGACGTCTCGGCGAACTCCGCGCAATGCGGGCAGGTGTAGGAGGCGAACTCGATGATGCGGATCGGCGCTTCGGGATTGCCGCGAAGAAGGCCGCCGTCCTGCGTGGGGCGCACGGTGTCGAGCCAGCTCGTGCCAGCCGGAGCCGCGACATTCTCGATCGGCGCGCCGGGTGCGGCTCCACTCGCATTGCCGCCGTCGGTCCCGCCGCCGCAACCTGCCAGAAGCAGCGCGGTCGCCGTGAGTCCAAGCCAAGTCCTCGCCATCGTCATCCTCTTAGCCAATGCCTTGCGTCGGTCGCCCCTGTGAGGCGACGCGTCCTACTTCACTTGGGCTGACCGGGCAATCGGGGCTGACCGGGCAATTGGGGCTGAAGCTCGGCCCAGCCATGCGCATCGAGCAGCCGTCCGTCGAGGACGAACGCGGGGGTGCCGCCGATCTTGCGCTCCTCCCACGCCTCGCGCGCTATCGCGCCCAGCACGGCGATCGCGCGCGTGTCGGCCAGGCAGGCGCGCTGGCGCTCCGGCGCAAGCCCGCGCTTTTCGAAGAAGGCGCTGAGCCCGGTCGCCTCGGCGATGTCGACAAGCTGAGTCTTCACGTCGCCATTGGCTTGCGCCGCGCGGAGCGCATCATGCTTCTGGACGCTTTCCAGCCATGCCTGCTGGCTGAGGAAGACGGCATTGTGGTCGCCGAAGAAACGCGCCTTGCCCCCACACCGCACCAGCACGGCGGCGGCAAGGTCATAGGGATCGCGCACCGCATGGCGTATCTCGACGCTCAGCAGGCCGCGCCGCACCCAGCCGGTCTGGAGCGGCGCGCTGGCCTCTGCAACGAAATGCGCGCAGTGCGGACAGGTATAGCTGACATATTCGATCAACCGCGGCGCCTTCGGATTGCCGAGGACATAGGCTCCCTCGGGCGTCACCGTCACAGTGCGCACCCAGTCGGAGCGCTGCGCGGCGGCAGGAAGAGCGACGAGCGGGGCGAGGAGAAGGGCCAGGAGAAGCCTGTAGAGCGCGTGCTTCATGCAACAACCTTCAGCAAGTCACGTCATCCCCGCGAAGGCGGGGATCCAGAATCGTGGGCGCTGCGGCCTGTGGCTCTGGATCCCCGCCTTCGCGGGGATGACGGGGATGATGGAGCGATAGTGGCGGGCAATCAACTCACCCTCGGCGGCCCGGCGCCGCCCACGACGCCGCTCGCCAGCGCTTCGAGCACCGCGCGCAGTTCGGGGTCGGCAATGTCGCGAAGCCCCTCGCCCATGTCGGCGGGAACGGGGCGCAGCATGCGCGGCGGCGGCGCGCCGGCGGACTTGGCCCGGCGGACCTCGCCCTGGCGGATCGCAACCTTGGCGACGGCGTCATAGCCGAAGAAGCGGTTCACGCGCGCGATGATCTCCGGCACCGCATGCTGGATCATCGGGCCATGGCCGCTGGCGACCACGAGGTCGAGCGTGCCGCCCGACTTGGCGCCCCGCCCGAAACGGATCGATTCGGGCGAGGTGATGGCGGCGAAACGCTCGCCCGCGATCTCCTCCCAGCGAGTCACGATGCTCGACTGGATGAAGCCGAAACGGCGGAAAGCCGCCTCGCCGATCGCGGGCACCAGGTCGGCGATGGCGCGCGGGCCACCGACACGCGGGCGCTCCGGAGCGGGCTTGGCGCGGGCCTTGCGCGGCGCTTTGGGTTCGGCGGGAGGGGATTGGGTCATTGCCCGCCTTCTGCCATAGGGGGGCATGGCCGTCGACGCTCTTTTGACCGACATGCACCCCGCCGGGGGTCGGTCGAACGCCATCGCGGCGGCGCTGCTGGCGCATTATGACCGCCATGCCCGCACGCTTCCCTGGCGCGCGCCGCCCGGCGCGAACGCCACCGATCCCTATCGCGTGTGGCTGAGCGAGATCATGCTCCAGCAGACGACCGTGGCGGCGGTGATCCCCTATTTCATCAGCTTCACGACGCGCTGGCCTACGGTCGCCGATCTCGCCGCCGCTGACGAGGGCGCGGTGATGGCTGCCTGGGCGGGGCTCGGCTATTATGCGCGCGCCCGCAACCTGATCGCCTGCGCGCGCGCAGTCGTCCGCGACCATGGCGGGCGCTTTCCGTCGGACGAGGCCGCGCTCCGCACGCTGCCCGGCATCGGCGACTATACCGCCGCCGCAATCGCCGCGATCGCGTTTGGCGCGCATGCGGTCGCGGTCGATGCCAATGTCGAGCGGGTCGTCGCCCGCCTTTTCGCGATAGCCGATCCGCTGCCCGCCGGCCGCAAGGCAATCCGCGCCGCCGCCGCGACGATCGCACCGCAGGCGCGCTGCGGCGACTTCACGCAGGCGATGATGGATCTGGGCGCGACGATCTGCACCGCGCGAAGCCCGCGCTGCCTCCTGTGCCCGCTCAGTGCCGGTTGCGCCGCGCAACTGGCGGGAACGCCCGAGGCCTTTCCGGTCAAACTGGCCAAAAAGCCGAGGCCCGAGCGACATGGCTGCGCCTGGTGGATCGAACGCGACGGACCCGAAGGGCCCGAGCTGTGGCTGGCGCGGCGTCCGGCGAAGGGCATGCTGGGCGGCATGCGCGCGCTGCCGGGAAGCGACTGGACCGACGCGCCGTCGCGGCACCTGCCCTTCGCGGGTGACTGGCGCTGGGCCGATACCGCCGTCACCCATGTCTTCACGCATTTCGCTCTGAGCCTGGAGGTCGCCGCGATCCGCGTGAGGGCCGACGCGCACGAACTGCCGGGGATCGGCGGCGGCTGGTGGCCCGTTGCCAGCCTGGACGAGGCAGGGCTACCGACGCTTTACGTCAAGGCGGCACGCGCCGTCGCCGACCTGCCGAAGGAGTGAGCGAATGAAACACCCCGTGTCGATGCCCGTGGGTTTCGCGGGCGGCCGGCTGGACCGCGCCGACCAGTTGCGCGCCGATCCCGCCAGGCTGGCGGAGGCGCTGCGACATCCGGCGGCGCGGCTGGTGCCGCTCGACGGGCTCGACCCGGTGGCCGACGGCGGGGAGCTGGCGACCCTGTCGCTTCCGGTCGATATCGACCCCGGCGCGCTCGGACTGCTCGGTTTCGACGATGACGGCCCGCTGTTCGTCCGCCTGGACAATGAGGGCCTCCCGCACGGCGGGCGGATGTCGCCGGGCTTCTGGGGTATCGCCGAATCGCTCTCGGCCAGCGCGCTCGCCCATTATGGCGCCGCGCGCAGCCTGGTCGACTGGCATTCGCGACACCGTTTCTGCGCGCAGTGCGGCGGCAAGACCCTGCCCGTGCGAGCCGGCTGGTCGCGCCGTTGCCAGGCATGCGCGGCGGATCATTTCCCGCGCGTCGATCCGGTGGTGATCATGCTCGCACAGCATGGGGGCCGCGTGCTTCTCGGCCGCCAGCACCGCTTCCCGCCGAACCGCTATTCGGCGCTGGCGGGATTTGTCGAGGCGGGGGAGACGATCGAGGAAGCCGTCGCGCGCGAACTGTTCGAGGAGGCGGGCGTTCGCGCCACCGCCGTCCAATATGTGATGAGCCAGCCCTGGCCTTTCCCCTCCTCGCTGATGATCGCCTGCGTGGCCGATGTCGAGGACGACCGGCTGACGCTCGACGCGACCGAGATCGAGGACGCCTTCTGGGCCGATCGCGACATGATCGCGGACGCGCTGGCGGGGCGCGAGGACGCCCGCTTCATCGCGCCGCCGCAATGGGCGGTCGCCCGGCAGCTCGTCGAATGGTGGTACGGCCCCCGCCCTTGATCGCGCCCTTGATCGCTGGCGCGATTGCACGCCGCCACGCGAGCGGCTAAGGCCCCACGCCTGCGAGCGCCTCCCCCCCCCGTGTCGACGACATGGGGCTCAAGCGGCGCCGCCAACCCAGTCGAACGGGATCGCCCATGCTCAGTTTGGAAGACGCTCAAGGCCGGGCCCAGATGCTCGTAAGCGCCGCCCGCAACGCGGGCGCGGACGCCGCCGACGCGGTCTATGGCTGCGATGCCTCCGCGCATGTGTCGGTGCGCCTCGGCGCGCTCGAGGATGTCGAGCGGTCGGAGTCGGAGCATGTCTCGCTGCGCGTGTTCGTCGGGCGGCGAAGCGCCTCCGTCTCGTCCACCGACATGGCCACCGCGACGCTGGCGACCCTGGTCGAGCGCGCGATCGCCATGGCGCGCGAGGCGCCGGAGGACCCCTATGCCGGCCTTGCCCCCGCCGACATGCTGCTGCGGCGCAAGGCCAACGGGCTCGACATCGTCGACGATCACGAGCCTTCGGCCGAGGATCTGCGCGCCCGCGCCCTGGAAGCGGAAGAGGCCGCGCGCGGCGTGCTGGGCGTCACCAACAGCGAGGGCGCGGGCGCGGGCCACGGGCGCAGCCAGGTTGCGCTCGTCACCAGCCACGGCTTCGCGGGCGGCTATGCGGGAACCAGCCATTCGACCTGGGCAAGCGTTCTCGCCGGTGAGGGCGAGGCGATGCAGCGCGACCATGCCAGCCATAATGTCCGCCACATCGCCGACCTCGATTCGGCGCACGCGATCGGTCTGCGTGCCGGCCACCGCGCCGTCGCCCGGCTCAACCCCGTGCGGGTGCCGAGCGGGCCGATGCCGGTCATCTTCGACCCACGCGTCGGCAGCAGCCTGGTCGGCCATCTGATCGGCGCGATCACCGGCCCCGCCGTCACGCGCAAGTCGAGCTTCCTTCTCGACCGGCTGGAGGAGCGGCTGTTCAGCGAGGCGATCACGATCGTGGACGACCCGCGCCGCCTGCGCGGCCTCAGGTCGCGTCCGTTCGACGGCGAGGGATTGCCGACCGAGGCGAGGAAGCTGATCGACGCGGGCGTGCTGACCGGCTGGCTGCTCGACAGCGCATCGGCGCGGCAGCTCGGCCTCCAGCCCACCGGCCACGCCACGCGCGGCGGCGGCGGATCGCCGGGCGCGGGCGCCAGCAACGTCCATATGGAACCTGGCACCGCGACGCTCCGCGAGCTGATGGGGGATATCGAACGCGGCATCTACGTGACCGAACTGATCGGCCAGGGCGTCAATCCGGTCACCGGCGACTATAGCCGGGGGGCGGCGGGCTTCCTGATCGACAATGGCACCACCGGCGCGGCGGTCGCGGAGATCACGATCGCCGGCAATCTGGTCGACATGTTCGCGCATATGACCGCCGCAGACGATCTTCAGCACCGCTACGGCATCAACGTGCCGACCCTGCGAGTCGACGGGATGACCGTTGCCGGGGCGTGATGTCACCCTCGACGCGCTGGCAGAGGCCGTCGGCCGCGCTGCCGGGACCGCGATGCGCTATTGGAGCGATGGTCGCGGCGATGCGGTTCGCCACTGGGAGAAGGAACCGGGCCAGCCGCTGAGCGAGGCCGACCTGCTGGTCGATGAGGAGCTGAAGCGCTCGCTGGGCGCGCTGGCGCCCGATGCCGCCTGGCTGTCGGAGGAAACCGCAGACACCACCGCGCGGACCGCCCACGACCGTATCTGGATCGTCGATCCCATCGACGGGACGCGCGACTTCGTGCGCGGGCGTGCCGGATGGGCGGTTTCGGTGGCGCTGGTCGAGCATGGCCGGATCATGCTGGCCGCGCTTGCGGCGCCGGCGCGCGGCGAGCTGTGGCTGGCCGCCAGGGGACAGGGCGCGACCCGCAACGGCGAACGCCTCAGCGCCTCGGCCCGCGCCGAACTGGCGGGCGCACGCGTACCCGCGGACAGCCTGCCGCGCGCCGACCGCGACCTGTTGCCGGTATTCAAGCCCAACAGCATCGCGCTGCGCATGGCGATGGTCGCCGCCGACGAGGCCGATCTGGTGGCCACAGTGCGCTGGGGCGCCGAATGGGACATCGCCGCCGCGTCGCTGATCGCGATGGAGGCGGGGGCGTCGGTCACCGACGCGCTGGGCGCGCCGCTCCTCTTCAACCGCCCGCGGCCGATGGCGCTGGGCATGCTGTGCTGTGCCCCCGCGATCCACGCCGCGGCGGTCGAACGGCTGGGCGAGCGCGCCCGCGCTATCCACACCACCGGCGGCTGAGCGCACGCCAGTTCTTCATTCCTCCCATGTTGTCACGCCTCCGGCCGCCCGTTATGTGCAGCGGACCACCATCAAAGGGACGGCGATCCATGGACCTTCTCGTTTCCACCGAATGGCTGGCCGCCGAGCTGGGCGCCAGCGACCTGCGCATCGTCGACGCCACCCAGTTCCTGCCCGACAGCGGCCGCGACGCCGCCGCCGAATATGAGGCGGGCCACATTCCCGGCGCGCTTTTCCTGAACCTCGAGGAGCTGGCCGACGGCAACTCCGACCTGCCGGGCATGTTGCCCCCGCCTGAGAAATTCGCCAGCCGCATGCAGGCGCTCGGCCTCGGCGACGGCAGCCGCATCGTCGTGTATGACAACAGCCCGATCCGGTCGGCGGCGCGCGCCTGGTGGATGTTCCGCCTGTTCGGCGCGCACGAGGTCGCGATTCTCGACGGCGGACTCGGCAAGTGGACGGCCGAGGCGCGCGCGGTCGAGAGCGGCAAGCCCGCCGTCCGCCACCGCCACTTCACCGTCTGGAAGGACGAGGCCACGGTCGCGTCGAAGCAGCAGGTGCTCGAAGCGATCCAGGACTCGAGCCGCCAGATCGTCGATGCGCGCAGCAGCAGCCGGTTCAGCGGCGAGGAGCCCGAACCGCGCGCGAGCATGGCGTCGGGCCACATCCCCGGATCACGCAACCTGCCCTATGCGCGGCTGTTCCACGCCGACGGCACATGGAAGCGCGGCAACGAGCTGAAGGCCGTCTTCATCGACGCGGGCGTCGATCTGTCGAAGCCGATGGTCACCACCTGCGGCAGCGGTGTGACCGCCGCCGTGCTGCTGTTCGGCGCGGCGCTGCTCGGCAAGGACGACGTCGCCCTGTATGACGGTAGCTGGGCCGAATGGGGCGCCGATCCTGCCACGCCCAAGGCGACCGGCCCGGCATGAGCGGCGGCGGGAAGGACCGCGAGCGTCTTTCCCCGTCCACGCGCCTGGTGTCCGCCGGGCGCCGTCCCGAATGGACGCGTATCCCCGGCGAAGCGGGCGCGATCGTCAACCCGCCGGTGTGGCGCGCCTCGACGATCCTGTTCGACGATGTCGCGCACATGCGCCGCGCCGGGCACGACACGCATCAAAAGCTTTTCTACGGGCGCAAGGGCACGCCCACCGCATGGGCGCTCGCCGAGGCGCTGACCGAGATGGAGCCCGGCGCGGCGGGGACGATGCTCTATCCCTCGGGCGTCGCGGCGATCGCCGGCGCGCTGCTAAGCGTCGTGAAGCCGGGCGACCAGTTGCTGATGGTCGACAGCGCCTATGACCCGACGCGCGCACTGTGCGACGGGCTGCTCGCCGACTGGGGGGTGGAGACGGTTCATTACGACCCGCTGATCGGCGCGGGCATCGCCGGGCTGTTCACCGACCGCACCGCCGCCGTGTTCATGGAAAGCCCCGGCAGCCTGACTTTCGAGGTTCAGGACGTGCCCGCCATCGCCGCCGCCGCGCGCGCACGCGGCATCGCGACGCTGATCGACAACACATGGGCCACGCCGCTGTTCTTCCCGGCGCTGGCGCATGGCGTCGATATTTCGATCATGGCCTGCACCAAATATGTGGTGGGTCATAGTGACGTCATGATGGGATCGGTCACCGCCGCCCCTTCTCTGTGGCCGAGAGTCCGCGCGCGCGCGCAGGCGCTGGGGCAGATGGTCAGCCCCGACGACGCCGCGCTCGCGCTGCGCAGCCTGCGCACGCTCGCCATCCGGCTCGACCGGCACCGGCAGAGCGCGCTGGACGTGGCGTCATGGCTGCAAACCCGCCCCGAGGTCGCGCGGGTGCTTCATCCCGCGCTGCCCGGCTGTCCCGGCCATGATCTGTGGCGGCGCGATTTCGGCGGGTCGAGCGGCCTGTTCTCGTTCGTCCTGGCCGGCGGCGGCGAGGCGGAGCGCGCGGCGTTCGTCGACGCGCTCGACCTGTTCGGCATCGGCTATAGCTGGGGCGGGTTCGAGAGCCTGGCGATTCCGATCGACCCCGAACGCCACCGCAGCGCGACACGCTGGACCGCCGAGGGGCCGCTGGTGCGGCTTCAGATCGGGCTGGAGGAACCGGCTGACCTCATCGCCGATCTCGACCGCGCGCTCGGTGTCTGGCGCAATGCCGTGGGCGCCCCGACACGCTGAGACCTTGTTGCAAGTGCGCAACAGTCGTGACCTTTCCGCAAGCGGGAGGAACTAATCCTCTTGTGCGTCGCAACCGCCATGGGCAAATAGCCCGCGTCAAGGGAGCGGATCGTCCGGCGCACCGTAAAGAGTGCGAGACAAGGCTGCGACCGATCCCACAGACGCAGGTGGGACGATCGCATCACTTCTTCAATCAAGGGGAATATCCTATGCGTAAGTCCATTCTCGGCCTCTCGGCCGTTGCTTTTGCCATGCTCGCCACGCCTGCCATGGCGCAGGAAGAAGCGGCCGATCCGCTGGGTCTGACCGTCACCGGCACCGCTGGCCTGGTTTCCGACTACCGCTTCCGCGGCTTCAGCCAGACCGCCGAAGATCCGGCTGTTCAGGCGGGTATCACCGTGACCCATGACAGCGGCTTCTATGTCGGCACCTGGGCGTCGAACATTGACGCCACGCTCACCGGGACCGGCGCAGACGTCGAGATCGACCTGTTCGCGGGCTATTCGCGCGAAGTCACGCCGGGCCTGACGCTTGACGTCGGCCTGCTCTACTATCTCTACCCTGCCAAGGGCGTTGGTTTTGACACCGATTTCTTCGAGCCGTACATCAACCTGATCGGTGCCGTCGGCCCGGCCACCATCAAGGCGGGCGTCAACTATGCGTGGAGTCAGAGCGCTCTCGTTGATGCCATCGGCACCGACGCAGGTGACAAGGCTTCCGCCATCTATTTCCACCTCGAGCCCTCGATCGCCATTCCGAACACGCCGCTCGGCCTGAACGCGCACATCGGCTATGCTGAGAGCGATGCGTTCCCCGGTGGCAGCGAAGGCGACGGCAAGGTGTTGGATTATTCGGTCGGCGCGACGCTGGCTTGGAAGAACCTGACGTTCGGCGTTTCCTATATCGACACCGACGAGCCGAAGGCGATCGCCGAAGGTGTCGGCAGGGACGCCGCCGTGGTCTTCTCGCTGACCGCCGGCTTCTGATCCCAATCGGGTTCGGACAAGTTCAGGGGTCGTGGCGTTCGCGCCACGGCCCCTTTTTCGTTCCGCGCGGCCTCCCGCCCCTTCGTCACCCCAGCCCTCCTCTTCGTCACCCCAGCGAAGGCTGGGGTCTCGTGTGGCCAGGAGATGCCAGCCTTCGCTGGGGTGACGTTTATCCTGAGCGCCTGCTGCAAGCAGGCCGCCGAAGGGCTGGCATGACGGGATTGATGGGCGTCAGCTCGGCGGGGCGGCAACGGGCGCACGCCGCGCCGTCAGAATCTTCACCGTGGGGGAGAGCATCTGCCCCTTCATCACGCCCTCGCCCTTCGCCGGGTCGCGGGGCATGGCGACGATGGCGCGGACCACGTCCATGCCGTTGGTCACATGGCCGAACACGGCATAGCCCTGATTGTCGCCGGGCGCTGTCGGATCGGCGTCGAGGCCCTTCATCCCGCCGAGGATGATCGTGAAATCGCCGGTCGCCGTGCCGGGCGCATGGCGCGCCATCGACACCGCGCCATCGTCATGCGTCAGGCCGGTCTTGCTCGTCGGCTCATGCGCGATGGGTTTCAGGTCGCGCTTGGGATCGCCCTGCGTCCCGCCCTGCAGCAGGCCATAATCGGGCGCGGTCGGATAGGTGAAGGCGCGATAGAAGGCGGTGCCGTCGAGCCGCTTCTGATCGACGTAGCGCAGGAAATTGGCGGCGGTGACAGGCGCGCGCTCCACCTCGACCGCGATGGTGATCGTACCGGCGGTGGTCGTGAGGGTGACAGGGACGGTCTTCGCGGCAGGCGCGGGGGCGGGCGCCGGCGGCACGGGCGCTTCCTGCGCGAGCAGCGATGCGGGGGAGAGGAGAAGCAGGGCAGGCAATAGCGTGCGGAGCATGTGGGAAGATCCTTCCAGTCGTTATTGTCAGCTTAGCCGCCCCCTCCTCGGCCGTCATCCCTGCGAAGGGCTCTCCTGAGCGTGTCGAAGGGCGGGGATGACTTCAGGGAATGGGAAAGCGACAACTGGCAAACGCCCCCGCCCGCGCCTATAGCGGGTGCCATGGAAACCGCCTTCCTCATCGGCCTGTTCCTCCTCACCGTCGCGGGGATGGAGGGGTTCGCCTATGCGGCGCACCGCTGGCTGATGCACGGGCCGGGATGGTTCCTCCACGCCAGCCATCATCGGCCAAGGCGCGGCAACTGGGAACTCAACGACCTGTATTTCGTGATCTTCGCGCTGCCGTCGATCCTGATGCTGCTCGGCGGCGTGCAATGGGGTTGGGGAGCCTGGGCGGTCGCGGTGGGCGCGGGAATCGCGGCCTATGGCGCGATCTACCTCGGCTTTCACGACATCATCGTCCACCAGCGGCTGCCGCACCGCTATGTCGCGCGGTCGGCCTACATGAAGCGCATCGTCCAGGCGCACCGGCTGCATCATGTGGTCGAGACGCGCGAAGGCAATGTCAGCTTCGGCTTCCTGATCGCCCCCCGGCCCGAGCTGTTGAAGGCACAACTCGCCGCCCGCTCCGACGGGCGGGTGCGATCCCCGCGCGGCGTCGCGGGCTGAGAGGGTTCAAGGGGTTCGCGCAGAGGCGCAGAGGACGCAGAGATTTTCTGGTTCACGCGGAGACGCGACGGACAAGCGCTCGCGGCGAAGCCGCCCCATAACCCCCGCCAGCGCGTATGACGACGGAGGCAACGAGACGCGCCTGCGGCGGGCCGACCCTCCTCCGCGTCTCCGCGTGAACAAATCCCTTTGCGTCCTCCGCGCCTCTGCGCGAACCACAAAACATGGCGGCCCGCCGGGGCTTGGGTTGCGGCGCGCTCTCGCCTATGAGGGCGCCCAAGCGAACAAGCGGGAGCGCCGGACCTTGACCCACTATCTTGTCGATCTCGCCGCCGCCGCCGCGCCTGCGGTGACTCACGCCATCCAGTTCGAGAGTCTGGGCCTCCACCCCGTCGCTCTCGACCTCGGCTTTCTCCAGATCCGCTGGTACAGCCTCGCCTATCTGGCGGGGATATTGCTCGGCTACTGGTATCTGGCGGTGCTGATCCGCCAGCCCGGTGCGCCCATGGCCCGCCGCCACGCCGACGACATGGTCTTCTATGCCACGCTCGGCATCATCCTGGGCGGGCGGATCGGCTATGTGCTGTTCTATCAGCCCGCGATCCTCGAAAATCCGCTCGACATCCTCAAGCTGTGGGAAGGCGGCATGTCGCTCCACGGCGGAACGCTGGGCGTGATCATCGCGATCTGGTGGCTGGCGCGGTCGAACGGCCTCTCCTTCCTTCGCATCTGCGACTATATCGCCTGCTGCGTCCCCTTCGGCCTGGGCTTCGGGCGCATCGCCAATTTCATCAACGGCGAACTGTGGGGCAAGGCGACCGACGTGCCGTGGGCGATCATCTTCCCCACTGGTGGTCCCGTCCCACGCCACCCCAGCCAGCTTTATGAAGCGGTGCTGGAAGGACCGGTCATGTTCGCGATCCTCGCCTGGTTCTTCTGGCGCACCAATGCCCGCTACCAGCCGGGCAAGCTGTTCGGTATCGCCGCGCTGACCTATGGCGTGGCGCGCTTCGGCGTCGAATATGTCCGCGAGGCCGACGCGCAACTGATGGCGTTCGCCGAGCGGACCGGGCTCCACATGGGCCAGTGGCTCACGATCCCGATGCTGCTGATCGGCCTGTGGCTGGTGGCGACCGCCGCGCGGCGGCGCGTTCGGGTGGAGCCGACCGCCGGCCCCGACAGTGTCAGCTAGGGCCACAGCATCGGCCGACAGCCTGGGCGCGGCGCTTGCCACCCGAATCGATGCCGACGGGCCGATCAGCCTCCACGATTACATGGCGGCCGCCAACGCCGCTTATTATGCGAGCCGCGATCCGCTGGGCGCTGCCGGCGATTTCGTGACCGCGCCCGAGATCAGCCAGATGTTCGGCGAGATGATCGGCCTCGCGCTCGCCGATGTCTGGGCACGCGCGGGCGCGCCCGCCGATGCGGCCTATGTCGAGCTGGGGCCGGGGCGCGGCACGCTCGCCGCCGATGCGCTCCGCGCGATGGCGAGCGCAGGATTGCGCCCGGCGGCGCATATGGTCGAGACCAGCCCGACGCTGCGTCAGGCGCAGGCGCGCGGGGTAGCGGGGGCATGTTTTCATGACGTCATCGCCACCCTTCCCTCCGACCGGCCGCTGCTGATCGTTGCCAATGAATTTTTCGACGCACTGCCGATCCACCAATATGTCGCGACCGACGCCGGCTGGCGCGAGCGCGTGCTGGTCAATGACCGTGCCGAGCCGGGGCGCCGGTTTCTTGCGCGGCTGGGCGAGGCGGATGCGCGCGAATCAGTGCCCGCTGCGCTTCGCGACCGGCCGCAGGGGAGCGTGGTCGAGACCTGCCCCGCCGCCACCGCCATCATGTGCGCGCTGGCCGGACGGCTGGCAGCGCAGGGCGGCGTGATTCTGGCGATCGACTATGGCTATGCCGGCCCCGCGACGGGCGACAGTTTCCAGGCGGTGGCGGCGCATCGCTATGCCGATCCGCTGGTCGAGCCGGGCACGCGCGACCTCACCGCCCATGTCGATTTCGGCGCTTTGGCCGGGGCGGCGTTCGCTGGCGGCGCGGTTCCGGGCGCGATCGTCGAGCAGGGCGCGTTCCTGCTGGCGCTGGGGATCGCCCGTCGCGCGGAGGCTCTCGCGGCGCGGCATCCGGGGCAGGCGGATACGGTACGCATTGCCTTCGACCGGCTGACGGGGGACAAGGCCATGGGGCGGCTGTTCAAGGTGCTGGCGGTGCGAAGCCCCGGCTGGCCCGAACCGGAAGGAATGCGATGACCCACGTCGATGTGCTGACCAGCCAGGCGCTGACGGGCGTGGCGCACGGCTTTCTGGGGCGGCGCGGCGGAAGGTCTGCGGGCATTCACGCCGGACTCAACGTCGGGCTCGGTTCCGCCGACGATGCGGAGACGGTGCGCGCCAACCGGGCGCTGGCGCGCGACGCGGTGCTGCCGGACGCCAGCCTCGTCACGCTCCACCAGGTCCATTCGCCCGATGTCGTGACGGTGACCGGCCCGATTGCCGAGGACGGGCGCCCGCATGCCGACGCGATGGTGACGAACCGGCCCGGCCTGCTTCTCGGCGTGCTGACCGCCGACTGCGCACCCGTGCTTCTGGCCGACGCCGGTGCCGGCGTGGTGGGCGCCGCCCATGCCGGGTGGAAGGGCGCGGTGCGCGGCGTGGTCGAGGCGACGGTCGCCGCGATGGAGGCCATCGGTGCCGACCGCGCACGCATCGCCGCCGCCATAGGCCCGTGCATCGGCCGCGCCAGCTATGAGGTGAGCGAGGCGTTTGCTGACCCCTTTCTGGCGCAGGACGAGGACAATGGCCGCTTCTTCGCCGCCGGACGTCCGGGCCATCTGATGTTCGATCTGGCCGCCTATGTGGCCGCGCGGCTGGCGGGGGCGGGCGTCGGGCGCGTCGATATCCTCGACCAGGACACCTATGCGCAGCCCGACCGCTTCTTCAGCTACCGGCGGAGCCGCCATCGCGACGAACCCGATTACGGCCGGCAGATGTCGGTGATCGGGCTGGCGGGATAGCTACTCCGGACGCAGGGTTGCGCCGCGCAACCCGCAATTTCGTTTCGGACATGAAACCCAATCGACGCTTGCGGGTTATAGGCACCACGGCATTTCCCTTGCCCCCCCTTGCCGCCCGGCGCGATCTGCCCCAAAACCTCTGGAAGACATGCAAAAGGCCGATTTCACCGAGAGCAGCGACGGCACACACCGCACCCTTGCGATGACCGGCAGCCTTTCGCTCGCCAGCCTGGGTGACCTGCCCAATCGGCTGGATGCGGTCGATGGGCCGGTCGACAGGATCGACCTGGCGGGTGTCGAGCATATGGACACCATCGGCGCATGGGTCACGCGCCGTACGGCACAGCGTCTGGGCGCCGCGATCGAGGGCGCCAATCCCGATGCGCAACGGCTGATCGAAGCGGTGTCGGGCGCCGGCGATCCGGCCGAGCGTCCGCCTGAGCCCGCCAATGCCGCGCTGCGGTTGATCGGCCAGATCGGCGAGGCGGTGGTGCTGACCGGCCGGACGATGATGGGGCTGATCGATTTCCTCGGCGCAACCCTGCTGACCATGGCGGGCCTGATCCGCCATCCCGGCCGCATCCGCATTCACGCCGTCGTCCACCGGTTCGAGGTCGTCGGCGTTTCCTCGCTCGGCATCATCGGCCTGATGAGCTTCCTCATCGGCATCGTCATCGCGCAGCAGGGCTCGGTCCAGCTCGAGCAGTTCGGCATGGAAATCCTGACCATCAACCTCGTCGGGCGGCTGACCTTCCGCGAGCTGGGCGTGCTGATGACCGCGATCATGGTCGCCGGGCGGTCGGGGTCGGCCTTTGCCGCGCAGATCGGCACGATGGTGCTCAACGAGGAAGTCGACGCGATGCGGACGATCGGCGTCCAGCCGATGGAGGCGCTGGTCATGCCGCGCATCCTGTCCACCGTCATCCTGATGCCGCTCCTTTCCTTTTATGCCTCGATCATCGCGATCATCGGCGGCGGCGTGACCTGCGCGGTTGCGCTCGACATCCCGCCGCTCACCTTCATCCAGCGGCTGCGCGAGGTGGTGCCGCTGACCGACATCTGGATCGGCCTGATCAAGGCGCCGGTGTTCGGCATGATCATCGGCATGGCCGGCTGCTTCCAGGGCTTGCAGGTGCGCGGCAATGCCGAGGAGGTGGGGCTTCGCACCACGGCGGCGGTGGTTCAGGCGATCTTCCTCGTCATCGTCCTCGACGCCGTGTTCGCGGTGTTCTTCACCTGGCTGGGCTGGAAATGACCGAGGCGGAACAGGCGGCCGCAGAGGCCGACGAGCGGCTGGACAGCGCGGCGGAGGCGAGCGACATCGCGATCCGCATCCGCGGGCTTCGCAACGCCTTCGGCGAGCAGGTCGTTCACGAGAATCTCGACCTCGACGTGCGCAGGGGCGAGATTCTGGGGGTGGTCGGCGGGTCGGGCACCGGCAAGTCGGTGCTGATGCGCTCGATCATCGGCCTCCAGCCCCCTGCGGCGGGCGATATCCTCGTGTTCGGCCAGTCGATGACCGACGGCGGCGACGAGGAACCGCAACAGGCGGTGCGGCGCCGCTGGGGCGTGCTGTTCCAGAACGGCGCCTTGTTCTCGACCCTGACGGTCAGCGAGAATGTCCAGGTCCCGTTGCGCGAATATTATCCCAATATCGCGCCCGCGCTTCGCGAGGAGATCGCGGGCTACAAGATCCGCATGACCGGCCTGCCCGGCGACGCCGCGCCCAAATATCCGTCGGAACTGTCGGGCGGGATGCGCAAGCGCGCCGGGCTGGCGCGCGCGCTGGCGCTCGACCCCGACCTCCTGTTCCTCGACGAGCCGACGGCGGGTCTCGACCCGATCGGCGCGGCGGCGTTCGACAACCAGACGCGCGAGCTGCAACAGACGCTGGGGCTGACGGTTTTCCTCATCACGCACGACCTCGACACGCTGCACGCGATCTGCGACCGGGTGGCGGTTCTGGCCGACCGGCGGGTGATCGCCATCGGCACGGTCGAGGAACTGATGAAGTCCGATCATCCCTGGATCCAGGAATATTTCAACGGGCCGCGCGGGCGGCTCGCCCATGCGGGAGCAGGGCGCAAGGAGAAGCCTGACATGGCGACGTCTGACGGCGGGAGGCGCTGATGGAAACGCGGTCCAACAACATCTTGGTGGGCGCGGTCACGCTGCTGCTGCTGCTGGCGATCGTGGTCGCCGCCTTCTGGTTCTCGCGCATCGGCGAGGGCAACAACCGCAAGTACGACATTTTCTTCAAACAGTCGGTGACCGGCCTCGCCAAGGGGTCGGCCGTCTCCTATTCGGGCGTCCCGTCGGGGCAGGTCGAGGAAATCCAGCTCTGGCCGCGCGACCCCACCTTCGTGCGCGTACGGATCGTGGTCGACGACAATACCCCGATCCTGCAGGGCACGACCGCGACAATCCAGGGCGTGGGCTTCACCGGCGTTTCGGAAATTCAGCTCGACGGGGCGGTCAAGGGTGCCCCGCCGATAGAATGCCCGACGCAGGACCCGCTGACCGCCTGTCCCGCCGGCGTGCCGGTGATCCCGACCAAGCCCGGCGCTTTGGGCCAGCTTCTCAACAATGCCCCGCAGCTTCTCGAGCGGCTGACCACGCTGACCGAGCGGCTGACCGAGATGCTGGGTGACGAGAACCAGCAGAGCATTGCGGGAATCCTCGCCAATACCGAACGGCTGACCGACGCGTTGGCCGATCGCGGCCCTGAGATCGCGGCGACACTCGCCCAGACCCGGATCGCGATCCAGCAGGCGGGCGACGCGGCCGAGCAGATCGGGCAGCTCGCCGGCACCACCAACCAGCTTCTCGACGAACAGGGCCGGCCACTGATGGCGGACCTGCGCGAGACGGTCCGGGCGGCGAAGACGAGCATGGAATCGCTCGACGCGACGGTCAAAGCCGCTCAGCCGGGGGTCGAGGCCTTCTCGCAGCGGACCATGCCCGAGGTCGGCCTGCTCGTGCGCGACCTGCGCCGCATGTCACGCGCGCTTCAGAATGTCGCCGAAAAGATCGACCGGCAGGGTGCCGGGTCGGTGATCGGCCGACCCAATCTTCCCGATTACGAGCAATGAGCAGGAGAGCCCCCATGCTGTCGCCCCGCGGTCCCCTCATCGCCCTGTCGTGCCTCCTGCTGCTGGGCGGCTGCGTCCGCTTCGGGGCCAAGCCGCCGTCGGAGCTGCTGACCGTCACGAGCACCAGCCGAATCCAGCCGGGAACGGCCATCAGCGCCAGTTCCGGGTCGCTGACCATCCTCGAACCCGATGTCGCGAAGGCGATCGACAATCTGCGGGTCGCGGTCATGACGCGGCAGGGCACCTATGCCTATGTTCCTGACGCGAGCTGGGTGGATACGCCGCAGAACCTGTTCCGCGCGGTGCTGGCCGAGACGGTGTCCGCGCGCAACGGCACGCTGGTGCTCGATCCCGGCCAGTATGCCGCCGGGTCGCAGCGGCGTCTGAGCGGCGAGCTGGTCGCCTTTGGCATCGACGCCGCCGCGATGCAGGCGGTGGTGACGTTCGACGCGGCGCTGGTCGGCAATGGCCGCGACGTTCTCGTCAAGCGCCGCTTCACCGCCACTGCGCCCCTGACCGAGATCAATCCGCGCAACGCCGCGCCCGCCGTCCAGGCGGCGGCGAATGACGTCGCGGTGCAGGTCGCCGACTGGCTCAAGACGGCAGGTTAGACCTCAACGGTGGCCGGTCACACCCCCACCGCATGCAACGCCGCGCCGTTCGCTCGCAGCCAGGCGCGGGCCGCGGCCGTGTCGCTGGGGCAGATGGCGCGGTGGAAGGCGTGGAAGGCGGGGCTGTGGTCCATGTGCTTCAGATGCGCGACCTCGTGCGCGACCGTCGCGATCCGCACCTGCGGCGGGGTGAGGATGAGCCGCCAGCTGTAGCGGATGTCACCGCGCGCGGTGCAGCTTCCCCAGCGCCCCGTCGGATCGCCGATGCTGACCTGGCCCAACGGAAGCCCATGCGCCGCCGCGAGCGCTGCCGTCTCTTCCCCCAGCCGTTCGCGCGCGCGCGCCTTGAGCCAGCGAAGCACGCGCGGCCCGACATGCGCCGCCGGGCCGCCGACGTGGATCAGGCCATCTTCCACGACGATGCGGCGGCTGGCCTGCCCCGTCGCGACGATTCGGACATCGTCCCCTTCGAGCGGGAAGATCGCGCCGTCGCCAAGCCGGCAGCCGACCGTCCGCCGCCGCTCCAGCTCGCCCGCGATCCACTCCGCCTGCTGGCGCGCCCATTCGGCGGCGCGGCGTTCGGACGCGCGCGCGGGGCAGGTCAGTCGCACGACCCCGGTGCGGTCGACCCGCAGGCGATAGCTGCGCGCGGTCGGGTGGCGCAGGATTTTCAGCGGTACCGCCTCCCCGCCAGCCAGCAGGATGACGCTCTCACTCATCGGGTTCTAGAGCCAGATGACATTAGGTTGCACCGTCGTGATTGCGTCAGAAAGCTTCTCGGCAAGGAGCGTTACGCAGGCCGGGCTGGTTGCCCGGACAAGCAACGCGACGCTGTCCGAGGGGCTTTCTGACGCAACCGCAGGCGGCGGGCTGCTTTTGGCCCATCGCAGCGTCAATCGTCGGTCACGATGCGTCGGCATGGCTCCCTCCTCTCTCCTCGCGCTGGGCCAAAATCAGCTCCGTCACGGCGATGCAACCTAGTGTCATCTGGCTCCAGGATATAGGATTCGAGATCGTCGCCCGCGACCACTTCCGACACGGTCCAGCCGCGCACCGAATGGCCGAGGCGGTGGACCGCCTCGCGATCGCCCGAGACGAGATAATGCCAGTCGGGCAGCGCCTCCCCCGCCGCGCGCAGCCGATAGGCGCATGTCTCTGGAAGCCAGCCGATCGAGCGGACATTGGCCATCGTCAGACGCAGGCAGTCGGGCACCATCGCGCGGCGGCGGCGATAGTCCGAACAGCGGCCCGTATGCCGGTCGAGCAGGCGGCAGGCGACGCTGGTGGGAAAAATCTCGCCGGTGTCGGCGTCCTCCACCTTGTGGAGACAGCATTTGCCGCAGCCGTCGCACAGGGCTTCCCACTGCGCGCGGTCGAGCGTTTCGAGCGGCTGCTCCCAGAAGCGCGTCACGTCACCCATTTTTCCAGGAATTGCGCGACCGACTGTCCGGTGGGATCCTCGCCCACCGGCACCAGCGCCATCGGCTCACCCGCCGGCCCGAAGAGATAGGGGGTACGCGAATGGCCGACCAGATAATCGGTCGAGCCCGGATCGCCTTCCTTCGCGTAGACGACCGCGAAAGCCTTGGCGACAGCGGCGATCTGATCGGGCGTCCCGGTCAGTGCGACGAGATTGTCGCCCATGGCGGCGGCATAGGTCTTCATCACGGCGGCGGTATCGCGTTCGGGATCGACGGTGATGAAGATCGGCTGGACGCGGGCGGCGCGGTCGGGATGCGCCTTGGCGAAGGCGCGATAGCCCTGCATGATCGCCTGCAGGTCGATCGGGCAGACGTCGGGACAATAGGTATAGCCGAAATAGACGACGCGATACTTGCCCGCGAAGTCCGACCAGCTCGCCGGCTTGCCGTTCTGGTCGGTCAGCGTGAAGGGGCCACCGATGCGCGCGCCGGCCAGCGGTGGCTCCTCGGGAGTCGCGGCGGCCGTGTTGCCGGGGTTGGCCGGGCCGCCACAGCCCGCCAGCAGCGGCGTCGCGGCAAGAAACAGGAAGGCGCCGAGGCGCGAGGCGAGCGATTTGTTCATGGCCTGGCCAGCCATGCCCTGCTAGACAAGGCATTGCAATCGCCAGCAGGATCAAGAGGGGGCATGACCATTTCCACGGACCGCCGGATGGTGCGCATCGCAGCGCCGCTCGCGCTGATGCTCGCCCCGACGACGACGCTGTTCCTCGCCGCCGCCCCCGCCGCCGCCCAGTTCTCCGACAGCTACAAGTTCCTGCAGGCGGTGCGGAAGCAGGATGGCGAAACCGTCGTCAAATATGTCGAGGCGCCGGGCACGACGCTGGTCAATACCCGCGATGCCAGCACCGGCGAGACCGCGCTGCTCATCACCATCGGACGCGAGGATCCGGTGTGGACCCGCTATTTGCTGGGGCATGGCGCGCGCACCGATCTCGCGGGCAAGGACGGGCGGTTTCCGCTGATGCTGGCGGTCGAGAAGCGCTTCATCGAAGGCATCGAGATCCTGCTGGGCGCGAAGGCCGACGTGAACCAGGCCAATCGCGCGGGCGAGACCGCCCTGATCCGCGCGGTGCAGTTGCGGAACCTGCCCGTCATCCGGCTGCTGATGAACGGGGGCGCCGACCCCGACAAGCGGGATGCGCTCGCGGGCATGTCCGCGCGCGACTATGCCATTCGTGACGGGCGCGACGCGGCGATCCTTGCGGCGCTCGACGAGAAGAAGGGCCCGGCGAAGAGTGCGCGACCGGTGCAGGGCCCGTCGCTCTGAACAGCCTTGCGGCGTTCGCAGCGGCGGGGGCAAGGCGACAGGCATAACGCCGAGACGACCAAATGATGACATTATCGTGACAGTTTCGCGACAGATTTTTTTCGGTCAACCGCGCCGCCCGGGCCTTTGTCACAAGGCTGTCATATCTGCACTCTACCCGCCGGCACGAGCGGATCGGAGACTTCGGGACATGTTCAAGAAACTCACGGCGGTCATCGGACTGCTGGCGCTTGCCGCATGCGGCGGCGGCAGCGGCGGCGAATCGGGCGGCAATGGCGGCGGCGGGATCACCGGCGCTGGCGCGACCTTCCCGGCCCCGATCTACAGCAAATGGGCAGAGGCCTATCAGCAGGCGGGCAATCCCGCGCTGAACTATCAGGCGATCGGCTCCGGCGGCGGAATCAAGCAGATCAAGGTCGGCACCGTCGATTTCGGCGCCAGTGACAAGCCGCTGGGCGAGGCCGATCTGAACGAGGCCGGTCTTTACCAGTTCCCGGCGGTCATCGGCGGCGTGGTGCCCGTGGTCAACGTGCCCGGCGTCCAGCCCTATCAGCTCCGCCTCAGCGGCGCGCTTCTCGCCGACATCTTCCTCGGCAAGGTCAAGCAGTGGAACGCGCCGGAAATCACCGCGATCAACCCCGGCGTCGCGCTCCCCAATCTGCCGATCACGGTTGTCCACCGCTCCGACGGTTCGGGCACGACCTTCCTCTACACCTCCTATCTCGCCAAGGTCAGCCCCACCTGGCAGCAGCAGGTCGGCGCGAACGACGCGGTGAACTGGCCCACCGGCCTCGGTGGCAAGGGCAATGACGGCGTCGCCGCCTTCGTTCGCCAGACCGCCGGATCGATCGGCTATGTCGAATATGCCTATGCCAAGCAGAACGGCCTGTCGGCGGTGCAGATGCAGAATGCCGCCGGTACCTTCCTGCGCCCGTCGGCCGAAAGCTTCGCCGCCGCCGCCGAAGGCGCTCCCTGGGCGACCACGCCGGGCAACGCGGTGCTGCTGATCGACCAGCAGGGCGCCAATTCCTGGCCCATCACCGGCGCAAGCTTCATCCTGCTGTACCGCAACCCCAAGAACCCGCAGGCCGCAGCCAATGTGCTGAAGTTCTACGACTGGGCGTTCAAGAACGGGGATCAGGCCGCAGCCGAGCTCGATTTCGTGCCGCTGCCGCAATCGGTTGAGGAGCAACTGCGCCAGCAGTGGGCGACCGCCGTGACGGCGAACGGAAAGCCCGTCTACCAGCCGCAGCCGTGACGTGGCGCGGGGGGTGACCAGGTCATGAGCGGCGCCGAGGCAGTCGGGACAGAGCGCCCGGTAAAGAACGATCGTCTGTTCCAGTCATTGTGCTTCACCGCCGCGATGGCGCTGATGGCGTCGCTGCTCGGCATCGTGCTGTCGCTCCTCTACGGCGGCTGGCCTGCCTTTGAGGCGTTCGGTTTCGCTTTCTTTACCAGCGCGGAATGGAACCCGGTCACCGACACCTATGGTGCGCTGGGGCCGATCGTCGGCACGCTCATCACGGCCTTCGTCGCTCTGCTGTTCGCGCTGCCGCTGTCGATCGGCGTTTCGGTCTTTCTCGTCGAATATTGCCCGGCGCGGATCGCGCACTGGCTGGCGATCGCAGTCGAGCTTCTCGCCGGCATCCCGTCGATCGTATACGGCATGTGGGGCCTGTTCGTGCTGGCCCCCTGGTTCGCAGAGAATATCCAGCTCCCGCTCATCACCAGCGTCGATCCCGAATCCACTCTCGGCCGCATGGTCGCTGGCGTGCCCAACGGCGCCAATATCTTCACCGCCTCGCTGATCCTCGCGATCATGATCCTGCCCTATATGGCGGCGGTGTTCCGCGAGCTGCTGCTCTCGATCCCCAGCCATGTGCGCGAAGCGGCCTATGGCATGGGCTGCACCTCGATGGAGGTCGTGACCAAGATCATGATCCCTTACGTCAAGACCAGCGCGATCGGCGTGGTCATGCTGGGCCTGGGCCGCGCGCTGGGGGAGACGATGGCGGTCACCTTCATCATCGGCAACTCGCACAATTTCCCCGAGAGCATCTTCGATTCGGGATCGACGATCGCATCGACCATCGCCAACGAGTTCGCGGAAGCGACCGGGGGCCTCCACGCCGCGTCGCTGACCGCGCTCGGCCTCATCCTGTTCATCATCACCTTCGCGGTGCTGGCCGCCGCGCGGCTGCTGCTGCGCACGCAGAAATACTGACGCCATGGCCGGAACCACGCTCCAATCGTCCCGCTACGCCCGGCGCCGCGCCACAAACATGCTGTTCATCGGGCTGACGGGCCTGTGCACGCTGATCGCGCTGATCGCGCTCACGATGATCCTGTGGTCGCTGGTGGTGAACGGCATTGGCGGGCTCGACACCGACGTGTTCACGATGGTCCAGCCGCCGCCGGGATCGGACGGCGGGCTTCTCAACGCCATTGCCGGGTCGATCATTCTGTGCGGGTTCGCCATGATCATCGCGATCGCGGTCGGCGTGCTCGCGGGCACATGGCTCGCCGAATATGGCGACGGCACCCGCATGGCGCCTGTCGTCCGCTTCCTCAACGACGTGCTGCTGTCGGCGCCGTCGATCCTGGTCGGGCTGTTCGTGTACGAGATCATGGTCCGGCCGTTCCAGAGCTTTTCAGCGGCGGCAGGCGCGCTCGCGCTCGCTCTGCTCGCGATGCCGATCGTCACCCGCACGACCGAGGACATATTGCGGCTTCAGGCCAGCGCGCTGCGCGAGGCGGGCATGG
The DNA here is from genome assembly GCA_964544675.1 of uncultured Sphingobium sp. Lineage (GTDB taxonomy): Bacteria > Pseudomonadota > Alphaproteobacteria > Sphingomonadales > Sphingomonadaceae > Sphingobium. The sequence continues at coordinate 21,771 of CAZJCT010000006.1, read as the reverse complement.
CGCTGGGCGCGTCGAAAGGCTTCGTCATCCGCACGATCATCTGGCGCGCGTCGCGCACCGGCCTCGTCACCGGCGCGCTGCTCGCCTTCGCGCGGATCAGCGGCGAGACCGCGCCGCTCCTGTTCACCTCGCTCGGCAACACCGCTTTCAGCCTGAGCATGACCGATCCCATCGCCAGCCTGCCGACCACCATCTTCCAGTTCGCGCTGAGCGCCTATGACGACTGGCGCCGCCTGGCGTGGGTGGGCGCAATGCTGATCGCCTTTACCGTGCTTGCCATCAACATCGCCGGGCGCGCCCTGTCGCGCGGGAGTCACTCCAGATGAGTTTCGAGCCGACCCAGAAGCAAGAGGCAGCCGTGATGATCGCGCCGCCCGAGGATTCGCGCGTGCTCGACGTTCGGGAACTCAATTTCTATTATGGCAAGAACCAGGCGCTCTACAGCGTCAACCTGCCGGTGGAACGCAACAAGATCACCGCGCTGATCGGTCCGTCGGGCTGCGGCAAGTCGACGCTGCTGCGCACGCTCAACCGCATCTACGACCTTTATCCGGGCCAGCGCGCCGAGGGGCAGATCCTGTTCGATGGCGAGAATCTGCTGGCCGGTCGTCGCGGCGGCATGGACGTGGCGCTGCTGCGCTCGCAGATCGGCATGGTGTTCCAGCGGCCGACGCCCTTCCCCATGTCGATCTACGACAATGTGGCCTATGGCGTGCGCCTCCACCGCAAGCTGCCAAAGGCGGAACTCGACGTCATCGTCGAACGCTCGCTGACCCGCGCCGCTCTGTGGGAAGAGGTCAAGGACAAGCTGCAGCAATCGGGCCTGGGTCTGTCGGGCGGCCAGCAGCAGCGCCTGTGCGTCGCGCGCGGCATCGCGGTCGAGCCCAAGATCCTGCTCCTCGACGAACCGGCCTCCGCGCTCGACCCGCTCTCCACCGCCAAGCTGGAGAGCGCGCTGGTTGAGCTGAAGGACAGCTTCAGCATCGTCATCGTCACGCACAATCTGCAACAGGCGGCGCGCCTGTCCGACCACACAGGCTTCATGCTGCTGGGCAAGATGGTCGAGTTCCGCCCGTCGTCCGAGGCATTCCTGAGCCCGCAGACGGAGGCGATGCGCGACTATGTGACCGGCCGCTACGGCTGATCCTTCCCCACCCGCGCTTACCGAAAATTAACCAGCTTCCTCAATAGTCCCGAAAGACCGTGAAGCCGCGCCCGGGGACAGGCGCGGGCACGGCCGGGGACCATTGATGCGCATCCTGTTCTACCTGCCGGTCATCACCCCCTGGTGGTTCGACCATGTCGTCGCGCCGACCCTGCGCTCGCTTCACGGCCAGGCGGAGCTTCATGTCATGGTCGCGCCGATGTGGCGCGGGACGGGCATAGAGGCCGAACAGCTCTCACCGCTGGGCGACCTCGACGGCATTCACTGGCATGTCGTCGATGCCGACGATCCGGCGCAGTTCCGCGAGGATGGCGCCGCCGTCGAAGGATTGCTCGACCTCGTCGCCGACATCGCGCCCGACCTGACCCTCGCGCGGAGCGCCGATTTCGATACACCCCGCCGGTTTCCCGGGCTCACCCGCTATATTACCGAAGGCGGCGCGCCGCCGTTCGAGACCGGATCGCGATGGTTCGTGCTCGAGGAGCAGCCCTTCCACCTCGGCGCGCTGCCCGCCGAGGCCGAGCCGCTCGCCGCGATCTGCGAGGCGGCGCTGAGCGACCTCTGGGCCGCGATGGACGAGCGCCATGTCCTCGGCGACGGACCCGACGACTGGCGCGACCATTTCGGCCTGCCGATCTCGCGGCCCGTTTTGTGCGTGCCGCTCCAGTACGAGCATGAGGAAAATCTGTTTCTCCGCCATGCGGCCTTTCCCCGCGCCGACGCGCTGGTCCGCCACCTCCTGAAGGACCTCGATCCGTCGGTGTTCCTGGCGCTGGTCGATCATCCGCTCAACCGGCTCCACGTCGATCGCTCGGGTCTCGACGCCTTCGTCGCCGATCATGGCGAGCGGGTGGCGCTGTGCAGCGCCGACCGGCTGCCCTATGGCGCGACCGGCCTGCTGGCGGCGCGCGCCGACGCGGTGCTGACCGACATTTCCAAGAGCTGGTCGATGGCCGCGCTGAGCGGCACGCCCATCGTCCATGTGGGCGAACGGCCCGCCGCCGATTGGCTGAACGCGACCACCGACCTGCGCCGGGTCGGTGACGCCATGGCGCGCGGCGCGCTGCCCCATCCCGATCAGGCCAGGGCGCGGCGCTGGTTCAGCTGGCATCTCGGCGCGCGGCTGCTGGTTCCCGACGCGCTCGACCTCGACCGGCTGATCGCCGAGATCGAAGGCCGCGTGACCGAGGCGCACGTCGCCGAGAGCCTCCACCGCCTCTGGACCTGGTTCGAGGGAGCGAAATGGCGATGAACCGTGCAACCCTGCCTGCGACCAGCCATCACTCCGCCGAGACAGCGGAGCCGGTCGACCTGTCCGCATGGGCCACGACGGTTCTGGAGACGGAGGCCGCCGCCATCACGCGGATCGCTGCGGACCCGCCCGCCGGGCTCTCGGATGCCATCGCGGCCGTTGCCGGGGCGAACGGCCCGGTCCTCTGCTGCGGGGTCGGCAAATCGGGCCTCGTCGCCGCCAAGGTCGCGGCCACGCTCTCCAGCCTCGGCACCCCCGCCTTTCCGCTGTCCGCCGGGGACGCCGCGCATGGCGATCTGGGCGCGGTGACTGCCGGAGCCACGTTGCTCCTCTTCTCCAACAGCGGCGCGACGGCGGAGCTGATCCGCCTGATGCCGTCGCTGCGCGCGCGCGACTGCCGCCTGATCGCTGTGGTGGGCCGCGCCGACTCGCCGCTCGCCGCAGGAGCCGATATCGCGCTCGTCCTTCCCGTCGCGCGCGAGGCGGACCATATCGGCATGGCCCCCACTGCCAGCACCACGGTGCAGATGGCGGTGGGCGACGCCATTGCCGTCGCCGCCAGCCGCCTGAAGGGCTTTACCCGCGCCGATTTCGTCGCCAGCCATCCGGCCGGCACGCTCGGCCAGCAGGCGCTTCCCGTCGCGGCGCTGATGCGCACCGGCGAAGCGCTTCCGACCGTGCTGCCCCACAGCGCGCTATCCGATGCCATCGGGGTCATGTCGGCGGGGCGCATGGGCGCGGCCTGCGTTATCGACTGGGAGGGACGGCTCGCCGGACTGATCGTCGATGGCGACATCCGCCGTGCGATCCAGTCGCGCGCCGACCTGTATTCGGTCACCGCCGCCAGCGTGATGCGCACGCGGCCCGTGACCCTGCCCCACAGTGCCACCGTCGGCGACGCCATCGAGGCGATGCGCGCGCATGGCGGCCTTCTCGTCCTGCCCGTGACCGACGACGCCGGTCATCTGCTGGGCATGGTCCACAGCGTCGACCTGGTGCAGAGCCAATGAACGCGATCACGCCCCCGCCCCAGCGCCCGCGAGTCGCCGCCTTCGTCCCCGCCAAGGGCACGAGCGAGCGGATCGAGAACAAGAATCTGCGGATCCTCGACGGCGACCATCTGTTCCGGCGCAAGCTGCGCCAGCTTCTCGCCTGCCCGCTGATCGACACGGTCTATCTCGACACCGAATCAGACATGATCGCGGGGCTGGCGGGCGACCTGCCGGTGACGCGGCTCAAGCGTCCGGTCGAACTCGCCTCCAACGCCACCGACGGGCACGCCATGTTCGCTTGGGAATGCGCCAATGCGGCGCCGGCCGACCTCTATGTCCAGATACTGTGCACCGCGCCCTTCATCACCGCCGATACCGTGGCGCGCGCGATCCAGCGGATGATCGACGATCCGGAGGCCGACAGCCTGGTCGGCGTCGCCAGCGCGCGGCAATATTGCTGGGAAGGCGGCGCACCGGCCTATGGCCGTGGCCGCATTCCCAACAGCATCGAGCTGTCCCCCACGGTCGTGGAGGCGATGAGCCTCTACATCGTCCGCCGCCGCCCCGGCGAGGGCCCGCCGACGCAGCGCTTCGGCATGCGCCCGATCCTGTTCGAGCTGGACCCGACCGAGCAGGTCGACATCAACAATCCCGCCGACCTCGCCATGGCCGAGGCGCTGTGCGCGGGCCACCGCGCGCACGAAGTTACCCGGCTGCGGGCGCTGCAGCCCTATCTCTCCTCCCCGGTCCTCGCCGACATCGCCAAGGAAATGGGGCTGAGAGCGGTGCTGCCGCAAGCGATCGGCGCCACCAGCCCCGGCAAGATGCTGGGCCGCGCGCGCACGCTGCAACTGGTGGCGATCCGGCCCGAGGAGCGCGGCGGCGACCGCTGGCGCGGCATTTACGAGGCGCTCGACAGCTATTCCTTCGTCCGTCCCGGCTGCATCATCGCGGTGGCCAACGAAGCGCCGGGCTTTGCCTATTTCGGCGACCTCAACGCGACGCTCGCCATCCGCGCGGGCGCGGTCGGCGCGGTGATCGACGGCGTGACCCGCGACAGCCGCGACGTCGCGACCCTGGGCCTGCCCGTCTATGCCCGCCGCAGCTATTGCGACGACATCAAATATGAAGGCACCCTGGGCTCGATGAACGTGCCGATCCGCATCGGCGACGTCGCCATCGCGCACGACGACATGATCTTCGGCGACGAGAATGGCGTGGTCGTCATTCCCGACCGGCTGTGGCCCGAGGTCGAGGCCGCGGCATGGGACGTGCTGACCAACGAGGCGCGGATCCGCATCATGGCGGCGCGCGGCCGCAACGTTCACGATATCCTTGCGGAGTGCGGCACCTTCTGACACCGTGCCCGCACGGATGCGCGGGGAACGGCGGGAACTTTCCCGCCCGGCGCGCATTTGACGCCTCCGGCGAGGTGACAGCGGGGGATGGGAATGAAACGGGGCGGACCCGACCTGACACGCCGGGGCCTGCTGGCGAATGGCGCGGCAAGCGCCGCCATGTCGACGGCGCCCGGAATCGCGCGCGCAGCCGACAGTGCCTCCAGCCGATCAGCCAAGGAGAGCATCATGTCGTCGACCGTTTCCCTCGAGGTCAACGGGAAGGCCCGCACGCTCGAGCTCGACCCGCGCACCACCTTGCTCGACGCGCTGCGCGAGCATCTGCACCTCACCGGCTCCAAGAAGGGCTGCGATCATGGTCAGTGCGGCGCATGCACGGTGATCGTCAACGGCCGCCGGATCAACAGCTGCCTCAGCCTCGCGGTCATGCACGACGGCGACAAGGTCACCACGATCGAGGGGCTGGGAACGCCCGACCGGCTGCATCCCATGCAGGCGGCGTTCGTGAAGCATGACGGCTATCAATGCGGCTATTGCACACCCGGGCAGATCTGTTCGGCGGTGGCTGTCCTCGACGAGATCGAGGCGGGAATCCCCAGCCATGCGACTGCCGACCTGACTGGCAAGCCGAAGCTGACCGGAGCCGAGGTCCGCGAGCGGATGAGCGGCAACATCTGCCGCTGCGGCGCCTATTCCAACATCATCGACGCCATCGCCGATGTGGCGGACGCGGACCTGTCGGAGAAGCGGACGTGAAGGCCTTCACCTACGAACGCGCCGCGTCTCCGGCGGAGGCCGCGGCGGCGGCGGCGCGGGTGCAGGGCGCGAAATTCATCGCCGGTGGCACCAACCTGCTCGACCTGATGAAGCTCGAGATCGAGACGCCGACGCATCTGATCGACGTTGGCCGGCTGGGCCTCGATCGCATCGAGCAAACGAAGGAGGGCGGGCTTCGCATCGGCGCGCTCGTCACCAATACCGATCTGGCCGCCGACACGCGCGTGCGGCGCGACTATGCGGTGCTGTCGCGCGCTCTGCTGGCCGGCGCCTCGGGCCAGCTTCGCAACAAGGCGACGACGGCGGGCAACCTCCTCCAGCGAACGCGCTGCCCCTATTTCTACGACACCGCCCAGCCGTGCAACAAGCGCAAACCCGGCACCGGATGCGGCGCCATCGGCGGGTTCAGCCGTCAGTTGGCGGTGGTGGGGTCGAGCGAGGCCTGCATCGCCACGCACCCGAGCGACATGGCGGTCGCGATGCGCGTGCTCGACGCGGTGGTCGAGACGGTGGCGCCCGACGGCACCACCCGCGCCATTCCCATTGCGGAGTTCCACCGCCTGCCGGGCGACACGCCGCATGTCGAGACCGTGCTCCAGCCGGGTGAGTTCATCACCGCCGTCGTCCTGCCCCGGCCGGTCGAGGGACGGCATGCCTATCGCAAGGTGCGCGACCGCGCCTCCTACGCCTTCGCGCTGGTGTCGGTGGCCTCGGTGATCCGCCCCGATGGGAGCGGCGCGATCGCTCTGGGCGGCGTGGCGCACAAGCCGTGGCGCGTCGCGGCCGCCGACGCGGCACTGCCCCAGGGCGCGAAGGCGGCAGCAAGCGCGCTGTTCGCGGGCGCCCGGCCGACCGAGGACAACCGGTTCAAGCTGGTGCTGGCGGAGCGGATGATCGCCGCCGCGCTGAGCGAAGCAAAGGCGTGATGCGATGAAATTCGATACTCCTGCCGGCACCAATCCGATCGACCGGGGCCGCTTCGTCGGCAAGGCGACGCCGCGAATCGACGGTCCGCTCAAGACCAGCGGGACGGCGCGCTACGCCTATGAGCGGCAGGATGTCGCCCCCGACGCCGCCTATGGCTATGTCGTCGGATCGGCCATCGCCAAGGGGCGCATCCGGTCGATGAACCTCGACGCCGCCCGGGCCGCGCCCGGCGTGCTGGCGATCGTCACAGGCGAGGATGCGCCGGCGGCGCCCAGGAGCAAGTACAACACCGCCCGCCTGATCGCCGGCCCGGAGATCGAGCATTACGATCAGGCGATTGCCATGGTCGTCGCCGAGACATTCGAGCAGGCCCGGTCGGCGGCACGACTCATCACGATCGACTACATCCGGTCCGAGGGCCGGTTCGACCTTGCCGCAGCCCGCGCCACCGCCGCCAAACCGACCAAGGAGGGCTTCGGCGGCCCGCCCGACACGGCAGTCGGCGACTTCGAGGGCGCGTTCGCCGCCGCTCCGGTCACGCTCGACGCGACCTACACCACGCCCGACCAGAGCCATGCGATGATGGAGCCGCACGCCACCACCGCCGCGTGGGACGAGGCCGGCGTGCATCTGTGGACGTCGAACCAGATGATCGCGTGGAACGCCGGCGCCATGGCCACCATGCTGGGCATATCCCGCGACCGCGTCCACCTCAGTTCGCCTTATGTCGGCGGCGGCTTCGGTGCCAAGCTGTTCCCGCGCGCCGACCTGCTGCTGGCGGCGCTTGGCGCGCGCAAGGCGGGGCGACCGGTGAAGGTGGCGCTGCAGCGTCCGCTCATCATGAACAACACCACGCACCGACCGGCGACGATCCAGCGGATCCGGATCGGTGCCGACCGCGACGGCCGCATCACCGCGATCGGCCATGAAAGCTGGTCGGGCGACCTGCCCGGCGGCGGACCGGAAACGGCCGTCAACCAGTCGCGGCTGTTCTATGCGGGTGCCAACCGTATGACAAAGACCCGGCTGGCGGTGCTGGACCTGCCCGAAGGCAACGCCATGCGCGCGCCGGGCGAGACCCCCGGCCTGATGGCGCTCGAGATCGCGATCGACGAGTTGGCCGAGAAGCTGGGTATGGACCCGGTCGAGCTGCGCATCGTCAACGACACGCAGGTCGATCCCGAAAAGCCCGAGCGGCGCTTCAGCGAGCGACACTTCGTGGAGTGCCTGCGCACCGGCGCGGAGCGCTTCGGCTGGGCGGACCGCCCGTCCCGGCCGGCAAGCCGGCGCGAGGGCGACTGGCTGGTCGGAATGGGAGTCGCGGGCGGATTTCGTGGCAATCTGGTCGGCAAGTCCGCGGCGCGCGTGACACTGGAGACGGATGGGCGGCTGACCGTCGCCACCGACATGACCGACATCGGCACCGGCAGCTATACCATATTGGCGCAGACCGCAGCGGAGACGATGGGCGTTCCCCTCGACCGGATCGGGGTCGAGCTGGGCGATTCGCGCTCGCCGGTATCGGTCGGGTCGGGCGGCCAGTGGGGGGCGAACAATGCAACGGCGGGCGTCTACGCCGCCTGCATGGCGCTTCGCGAAAAGGTCGCTCAGGCGCTCGGGCTCAACAGCGCCCATGCGGACTATGTCGACGGCATGGTGGTCTCGGACGGCCGCCGCATCCCGATCGGCGAGGCCGCGAAAGCCGGCCCGATCAGCGCCGAGGATCATATCGAGCATGGCGACCTGGCCAAAAAATTCGCACAGGCGACCTTTGCCGCGCATTTCTGCGAGGTGGGGGTCAACGCCGTCACCGGAGAAACGCGCGTCCGCCGCATGCTGGCGGTGTGCGACGCGGGACGGATCATCAACCCGCTTTCGGCGCGCAGCCAGGTCATCGGTGCGATGACCATGGGCGTCGGCGCGGCGCTGATGGAGGATGCCGTCGTCGACAAGCGCTTCGGCTTTTTCGTCAACCACGACCTTGCCGGCTATGAAGTGCCGGTCCATGCCGACATGCCGCATCTGGAGGTCGTCTTCCTCGACCATCCAGATCCGTACAGCTCGCCGATGAAGGCCAAGGGTGTGGGCGAGCTGGGCCTTTGCGGCGTCAGTGCCGCGGTCGCAAATGCGATCTACAATGCCACCGGCGTTCGCGTGCGCGACTATCCTGTCACGCTGGACAAGCTGCTCGACAAGCTGCCCGCGATCGCCTGACGCGGTGCCGGCGGGGCAGCGCCTCGCGACGCCTACCGGCCCGGTTCGTGCCCCGCCAGCCAGCCCCGCGCCTGCTCGACGATCTCGCGAAGCTCGCCGATGGTCTTGTCGATCGCCGCGCGCTGATGCTCCAGATCGGCAAGCCGTTCGCGCGCGCGCGCCTCCAGCAGGCGCATCTGCTCGACATGATCCGGGTCCGCATCATAGAGGTCGAGAAATTCCTGGATCTCGCGCAGCGAAAAGCCGAGCCGCTTGCCGCGCAGGATGAGCTGCATGCGGCCGACGTCGCGCGGGCGATAGACGCGGGTGGAACCGACCCGCAGCGGTTCGATCAGTCCCCGGTCCTCGTAGAAACGCAGGGTCCGCGCCGTCACTCCCAGATCGCTCGCAACGTCCTTGATGCCGCGCAGCGGGGCATCGGCCGATTGGGCCATGATCACTCCCACAGTCGAGAGGGTTGAAGATTCGCGCGCCATAAGGAGAAACGGGGGCGATGGAAATGCGCGAGGCTGCGCAATCCGCCGTCCGCCCCCTTACCCGCTGGCCGCTCGCCGCGCCGCTTCCTCGGCCACCAGCTCCTTCTTGGACAGCTTGCCGACGAGCGTTCGTGGCAGATGATCGCGGAACTCGATTTCCGACGGCAGCTCGATCTTGCTGAGCTGTTCGGCGAGATGCGCGCGCATCGCCTCCTCGGTCACGCTCATGCCGTCGTTCAGGGCGAGGAACAGCTTGGGCGACTGGCCGCGATACTCGTCGGGAATGCCGATCGCGATGGCCTCCTTGACCGCCGGATGGCGATAGGCCGCGTCCTCGATCGCGCGCGGATAGACGTTGAAACCGCTGGCGATGATCAGGTCCTTGATGCGATCAACGAGGAACAGATAGCCGTCCTCGTCGAGATAGCCGATGTCGCCGGTGCGAAGCGCGCCGTCGACGAAGACCGCCTCGGTCGCATCGGGACGCTGCCAATAGCCCTTCATCACCTGCGGACCGCGCGCACAGACCTCGCCCCGTTCGCCCTGCGGCATCAGCCGGTGCGGATCGTCGGGATCGCGGATTTCCAGCACGGTCGCCGGAAAGGCCGGGCCGCAACTGTTCTTCTTGTTCTCGCCGTCGAGGGGGTTGCACGCGATGATCGGCGACGCCTCGGTCAGGCCATAGCCTTCGACCACCACCGCGCCGGTGCGCCGCTCGAACGTCTCCTTGACCTCGAGCGGGAGCGGCGCGCCACCGGACACGCAGGCGCGGACCGACGACAGCTCGGGCACGCGATCGTCGGGCAGGCCGTTGAACGCGATCCACATCGTCGGCACGCCGAACACCTGCGTGGGGCGCGTGCGCTTGATCGTCTTGAGCACCTGCGGCATCTCGAAACGCGGCAGCAGGATCATCTCGGCCGCGATCTCGATCGAGTAGTTGAGCACCGTCGTCAGCCCGAAGACATGGAACATCGGCAGCACGCCGAGCGTCCGTTCCTGCTCCGCCCGCTCCGCCCGCGCGTCATGAACGTGGAGCAGCATCTGGCCGCTGTTCGCGGTCAGATTGGCGTGAGTCAGCATCGCGCCCTTGGGAACGCCGGTGGTGCCGCCGGTATATTGCAGCACGGCAATATCGTCGGGGGTCACCGGGGCGGGCGCGGGCTTGCCGCCATTGGCGACGAGCGCCCGGAAGCCGACATGGCGCTCGTCGCGCGGAACGCGCGCATGGTCCGACCGGCGAAACAGCCGGAAGCCCCAGCCCATCAGGGTCGGCAGGATATCCGCCATAGGGCAGACGATGATCTTTCTGAGCCCCGTCTGGTCGGCCACCGCCAGCAGCTTGTCGTGAATGGCGTTGAGGTCGGGCGTGGCGATCATCGTCGTGCCCGAATCGGTGATCTGGTGGGCCAGCTCCGCTTCGACATAGAGCGGGTTGAAATTGACCACGATCGCCCCCGCCTTGAGCGCGGCGAAATAGAGGATCACGAAATAGGGCGTATTGGGCAGGCACAGGCCGAACCGGTCGCCCGGCTTCAGCCCCAGGTCCTGCAATCCCCGCGCAGCCCGGTCGACGAGGTCGCCGATGTCCCGATAGGTCCATCGTCGGCCGACAAAGTCGACCGCCGGCCGGTCCGGGTATCGGGCGACCGCGCTATCGAAGACTTCGGTCAGGAGGCGCGGGCGGAGGACGGCATCGTCGCCCTCCACGCCGTCACCCCGGCGGCTTTGCGCAAAAACCGCCGGCTCCATCAGAACCTCGCCCGCGCGCCGACGGACAGCAGCAGCGCGCTGCCGTCGGTGAAGGTGCCGCTGGTGTTGAGCGTCGCCGGGAAAGCCGCGCCATAGGGCTGATCCCTGCGGTCGATCGGACCATCCTTGAACATCGTGTAGCCCAGCCCCGCGTCGAGCGAGAGGCGTTCCGACAGGTCATGGCTGGCACCGACCGCGACGGTCCAGCGATCGGTATCGGGGACGCGCGCGTCGCGGTTGCCGTCCTTCACCGGCGCTTCGTCATGCATCACGCCAGCGCGCAGCGTGGTCTGCGGCGAGAGCTGATAGTCAACGCCGCCGGCAAAGGCCCAGGTATCGACATAATTCTGCTCGAGCGCGCTGTTGATCGGCGCGCCGATGCGGATCGCGTCGAACTCGCTCCACCCGAAACGGGTCGCCTGCAGATTGAGCGTCAGTTGCGGCGTCACATGCGCGCGGGCGCCGAACACCGCCTGCCAGGGCGTCGTGAAGCTTGCATCGGCCTTCTGGTCGATATTGGCGGCAGCGAGCGGGCCGACAAGGCCGCTTTGCACGATCCGTCCGTCGAGCGTGTGCTCGATCGCCGACTTGTAGCTCGCGCCCAGCTCGAACATGGCGTTGGCATAGCGGATGCCGACCGTCCAGCCGACATCCCATCCCGACCCCTTCAGCGACTGGCGACCGTCGGTGGGGATGAGCGGCGATGCTTGCGGCAGCGCACGGGTCAGCTCGGCATTGACCTGCTCGATATTCGCCGCAGCGCCGACGCTGAGTCCTTCGGTCAGCGTCACGGCGATGCTCGGCTGGATGTCGATCGTCCGCAAATGGCTGCGATCGGCGCTGTAGCGCGTCCAGCTGTCCGACGGATAGTTGGTGGTGAAGCTGAACGGAGAGGTGATGGCGACGCCGACCGCGATGCGATCGTTGATGCCGCACGCCACCGCGCCCGACGGCAGCAGGCCTTTGTTGATCGGGTTCTTGATCTGCCCGTCACCGCCGACCGGGGTGGTGATCGTGGGCATGAGGGGATTGCCCGTCGGCCGGGTAATCGTGGTGCCGGTGTCGGTCACCTTGCCGCGCGGGATGATGACGGTCGCGCCCGTCGCCGCCTCGCAGCCCTGCATTCCGCCGATCGCGGCGGGGTTCCACCACAGCGACTGCGGGCCGGAATCGGCCACCTCGCCCGAAAAGGCGCGGCCGACCGCGCGGACCGACTGTTCCTGAAGGTAGAAGCCGCCGGCCTGCGCCGCCTGCGGCACGACCGCCGCCGCGCCGGCAAGGCCGGCAATCGCGATGTTCCTGAAGCGAACCCTGCGTGTCATTGTCCTGTCTCTCCTGCTTTATCTCTGTCCCGTCACGCCGCTCGGCTCAGCGCAGCCGCCGCCACGTCTGTGTCTTGCACAGCGGCCAGACGACGCAGCCCTTCAGCTTGAGCTGATTGGCATCGACGGGGGTGATCGTCGCCTTGTAGGTGCCGCCATCCTCGGCATTGTAGATGGTGCCGCCCTTCCACGCGCCGCCGCTCCAGGTGAAACCCTTGAGCAGCGTCACGCCCATCAGCTTGCGGTCGCGCTGGGCGGAATCCTTGTTGTTCCTGTCGGTCAGGTCGGGATTGGCACGCAGACCCTCCGAATCGACCAGCCGGCCGCAGATCGACGATCCGCAACGCGCGATCTCGACCACGCCGCCGCGCGATTCGGTCCTCCACCGGCCGATTACGGCATTGGCGCCCGTAGCTTTGCCAGCGGTGTCAGCAGGCGCTCCGCCTGCGGCCAGCGCCACGGCGCCCGCGAGTGTCAGCAGCATTCAGCACCTCTCCACATTGTTTTTCCATGCCTATTTCTTTCGGTCCGACGGGAGCGCCTGGCGCGCTGTGCCGTTGGAACCTCTGGCAATGGGAGCACTCTGCCTCAAAAATCGGTTGACGTATAGGGAAATATACGCACCTATACGGAAATGAGTTGAAACCGCGTTGCTCCAAGGCAACATACAAATCGAGCCGGCAGCACCGATTGCCGATGGGAGAGACCTGAAACCATGCGGAACACCGTCATCGCGGGCTATGCCCGTTCCCCCTTTCACCCCGCGGGACGCGGCGCGCTGGCGCGGGTCCGGCCCGACGACATGGCAGCGGCGGTGGTCCGCGCGCTGGTCGAGCGCACGGGCATCGATCCTTCGGACATAGAGGATCTGATCTGCGGCTGCGCCTTCCCGGAGGGCGAGCAGGGCCTGAATGTGGGCAAGCTGATCGGCCTGTTGGCCGACCTGCCGATCAGGATGGGCGGCATGACCGTGAACCGCTTCTGCGGATCGTCGATGAGCGCGGTGCATATCGCCGCCGGGCAGATCCAGCTCGGCAGCGGTGAGGCGTTCATCTGCGCGGGCGTCGAATCGATGTCGCGCGTGCCGATGTCGGGCTTCAACCCCATGCCCAATCCGCATCTGGCGCAGACGACCAAGGCTTATATCTCGATGGGCGACACCGCCGAGAATGTGGCGCGGCAATATCAGATCGGCCGGCAGGAGCAGGAGGCGTTCGCAGTCGAGAGCCAGCGCAAGGCCGCCGCCGCGATCGCCGCCGGGCGGCTGAAGGACGAGATCGTGCCGATCCAGACCAAGGCTGGCCTCGTCGACACCGACGGCACGCCGCGCCCCGACACCACCGCCGAGACGCTCGCCGGGCTCAAGACCGCGTTCGACCAGAGCGGCACCGTCACCGCCGGCACGTCGTCGCCGCTGACCGACGGCGCCACCGCGGTCCTCGTCACCAGCGAGGACTATGCGCGCGCCCACGGCCTGCCGATCCTCGCCCGGCTGCGTGCCGTCGCCACATCGGGCTGCGCGCCCGAGCTGATGGGCCTCGGCCCCGTCGAGGCAAGCCGCAAGGCGATGCAGCGCGCAGGGATCGAGGCAAAGGATCTCGACATCGTCGAGCTCAACGAAGCCTTCGCCTCGCAAAGCCTCGCCTGCATCAAGGACCTTGGCCTCGATCCTGCCAAGGTGAATATCGACGGCGGCGCGCTCGCCATCGGCCATCCGCTCGGCGCCACGGGCGCGCGGATCGTCGGCAAGGCCGCGCAGCTCCTCAAGCGCGAGGGCGGGAAATATGCGCTCGCCACCCAGTGCATCGGCGGCGGCCAGGGCATCGCCACGCTGCTGGAGGCGGTCGATGCCTGATGCGGTCAAGAAGGTCTGCGTCATCGGCGCGGGCACCATGGGCGCGGGGATCGCGGCGCAGGTCGCCAATGCCGGCGTCCCCGTCCTCCTGCTCGACATCGTTCGCGACGAAAACGACCGCAGCGCCGTCGCGCGCGGCGCGGTCGAGAAGATGCTCAAGACCGACCCGGCGCCCTTCATGTCGAAGGCGGCGGCAAAGCTGGTCGAGACCGGCAATATCGAGGACGACCTCGCCAAGATCGCGCAGTGCGACTGGATCGTCGAGGCGATCGTCGAGCGGCTCGACCTGAAACAGAGCCTCTACGAGAAGCTGGAAGCGGTGCGAACGCCCGGAACCGCGGTGTCGTCCAACACCTCGACCATTCCGCTCGCGAAGCTCATCGAAGGCCGCTCCGAGGCTTTCGCCCGCGACTTCCTCATCACCCATTTCTTCAACCCGCCGCGCTACATGCGGCTGCTCGAAATCGTCTCGGGGCCGGAGAGCGACAGCGCGCTGGTCGACCGGATCGCCGATTTCGCGGACCGCGGCCTCGGCAAGTCGGTCGTCCGCGCCAAGGACACGCCGGGCTTCATCGCCAATCGCGTCGGCACCTTCTGGATTCAGGTGGGGCTCAACGCCGCCTTCGACCTCGGCCTGACCGTCGAGGAGGCGGACGCGATCGCGGGTCGCCCGATGGGTGTGCCCAAGACAGGCATCTTCGGGCTCGTCGACCTCGTCGGCATCGACCTGATGCCGCACTTGCAGGCGAGCCTGACGTCGACGCTCGGCGCGCACGACCGCTATCACGGCCACGCGCGCAACCTGCCGCTGATCGAGCGGATGATCGGCGAAGGCTATACCGGCCGCAAGGGCAAGGGCGGCTTCTATCGCCTCAACCGCGAGGCGGGGAAACGCAAGGAAGCGATCGACCTCGCGACCGGCGACTATCGCCCGCAGGTCAAGCCGACCGCGCTCGCCGGCCCCGCAGCCAAGGGCGACCTCGCCGCGCTGATCGCCGCTCCCGGCAAGGTCGGCGCCTATGCCTGGGCGATCCTGGGCGAGACGCTGAGCTATGCCGCGAGCCTGGTGCCGGAAGCCGCCGACAGCATCGTCGCGGTCGATGAGGCGATGAAGCTGGGCTACAACTGGAAACAGGGCCCGTTCGAGATGATCGACCGGATCGGCGCCGCCGCCTTTGCGCAGCGGCTGGAGAAGGAGGGCATGGCTGTGCCCGACATCCTCCGGCTGGCGGGCGAGCGCAGCTTCTACCGCATCGAGGACAACCGGCGGCAATATCTCGGCCTCGACGGCGCCTATCATGATGTCGAGCGACCCGAGGGCGTGCTGCTTCTCGAGGACATCAAGCGCGGATCGCAGCCGGTGCTGAAGAACGGATCGGCGGCGCTGTGGGACATTGGCGACGGCGTCGTCTGTCTCGAATTCACGTCGAAGATGAACGCGCTCGACGGCGAGATCCTCAAGCTGATCGGCCAGGCGGTGCCGCTGGTCATGCAGAAGTACAAGGCGCTCGTGGTCTATAACGAGGGCAGCAACTTTTCCGCCGGTGCCAATCTCGGCCTCGCGCTGTTCGCCGCCAATATCGCGGCATGGGGCGAGATCGAGAAGCTGGTGAGCGGCGGGCAGGCGGCGTACAAGGCGCTGAAATACGCGCCTTTCCCGGTGGTCAGTGCGCCGTCGGGCATGGCGCTGGGCGGCGGGTGCGAGATATTGCTCCATTCGGACGCGGTGCAGGCGCATGCCGAAAGCTATATCGGCCTTGTCGAATGCGGCGTCGGGCTGCTGCCCGGCTGGGGCGGCTGCGGCGAGATGCTGTCGCGCTGGCTTGCCGATCCGAAGCTGCCCAAGGGACCGATCCCGGCGGTCGCCAAGGTATTCGAGATCGTCTCGGTCGCCACAGTCGCCAAATCGGCGGCGGAGGCGAAGGAACTGCATTTCCTGCGCGACAGCGACGGGATCAGCATGAACCGCGACCGCCTGCTCGCCGACGCCAAGGCGAAAGCGCTGAGCCTCGTCGATGGCTATGCGCCCCCCAAGCCCCCCGAATATCACCTGCCCGGCCCATCGGGTCGCGCCGCGCTGGAGCTGGCGATCGAGGGGTTCCATGCGCGCGGGATGGCGACCGACTATGACCGCGAGGTGGCGGGAACGCTTGCCGACGTGCTGACCGGCGGCGACACCGACCCGCTCGACACGCTGGGCGAGGCGGATATGCTGAAGCTGGAGCGCGAGGGCTTCATGAAGCGCGTACGCGATCCCCGGACGATGGCGCGGGTGGAGGCGATGCTGTCCACCGGCAAGCCGTTGCGGAATTGAACCTGATTCCGTTCGTCCTGAGGAGGTGCCGAAGCCGAAGGCAGAGGTGCCGTCTCGAAGGACCAGGCCAGGTACTTCGAGATGGGCCTTCCCCCGGATCAGGTCCGGGGTCAGTCCCTCCTCAGCACGAACGGCTGACATGACCGAGAGGAACCGAACCGATGCAAGTCTATGACGCCCCCCTGCGCGACATGCGCTTCGCCCTCAACGAACTGCATGTCGATGACGGGTTCGGCGACCTGCCGGGGCAGGAGGAGTTCGGCCCCGATCTGGTCGACGCCGTTCTGGAGGAGGCCGCGCGAGTCACACGCGAGGTGCTGTTGCCGCTCAACCGGGTTGGCGACGAGCAGGGCTGCACGATCGAGAATGGCGTCGTCCGCACGCCCGAAGGCTTCAAGGAAGCCTATGACCTGTTCCGCGAAGGCGGCTGGGCCTCGCTCGCCGACGCGCCCGAATATGGCGGGCAGGGCCTTCCCGAGACGGTCAACAAGATGGTCGAGGAGATGATCTGCTCCGCCAACCTGTCGTTCAGCCTCTATCCCGGCCTGACTCACGGCGGCGCAACCGCGCTCAAGAGCCACGCAAGCGACGATCTGAAAGCCCGCTTCCTGCCCAAGATGGTCAGTGGCGAGTGGGCGGGCACCATGTGCCTGACCGAACCGCATTGCGGCACCGACCTCGGCCTGCTGCGCACCAAGGCGGACCCGCAGGAGGACGGCAGCTATCGCGTCACCGGGTCCAAGATCTTCATCTCGTCGGGCGAGCATGACCTGACCGAGAATATCATCCACCTCGTCCTCGCGCGGCTGCCCGATGCGCCGCCGGGGGTTAAGGGAATCAGCCTGTTCCTCGTCCCGAAGAAGCTGCCGAAGGACGATGGCACCCCCGGCCCGTCCAACGGCGTCCAGTGCGCCAATATCGAGCACAAGATGGGCCTCAAGGCGTCGGCCACCTGCCAGATGAACTTCGACGGATCGGTCGGATGGCTCGTCGGCCAGCCCCATCGCGGGTTGGAGGCGATGTTCACGATGATGAACACCGAACGCGTGTCGGTCGGCATCCAGGGGCTCGGCGTGGGCGAGGCCGCCTATCAGTCGGCGGTCTGGTACGCCAAGGACCGGTTGCAGGGCCGAGCGCTGTCGGGTGCCAAGCGCCCCGACCTCGCCGCCGACCCGATCATCGTCCATCCCGACGTACGCCGCATGCTGATGACGATGCGCGCCTATAACGAGGGATGCCGCGCGCTCGGCGTGTGGGTCGCACGCGCGCTCGATGCCGAGCGGCTGTCCGACGACCCGGCGGTCAGGAGCCGCGCGAGCGACTTCATTGCGCTGATGACCCCCGTCGTGAAGGCGCTGTTCACCGACCTCGGCCACGAGACCGCCAATCTCGCGGTGCAGGTCTATGGCGGCCATGGCTACATCCGCGAATCAGGGGTGGAGCAATATGCCCGCGATGCCCGGATCGCGATGATCTACGAAGGCACCAACGGCATCCAGGCACTCGACCTCGTCGGGCGCAAGCTGCCGGTGAACATGGGCCAGTATCTCAGGAGCTTCTTCCACCCCGTCGCCGACTTCATCGCGGCCCACAAGGGTGCCGGGGAGATGGCTCCGATGATCGAAGGCCTCGAACGCGCGTTCGGCGCCCTCCAGCTCGCCACCGCGCGAATCGCCGAAAAGGGCATGGCCGACCCCGAGGAAGCGGGCGCGGCGGCGACCGAATATCTGCGCCTGATGGGCCTGGTCGCGCTGGGCTACTGCTTCGCCAAGTCGGCGAAGATCGCGGGCGAGAAGCTGGCGGCGGGCAGCGAGGACGCCGCTTTCTACAAGGCGAAGATCGCCACCGCGACCTTCTACTTCGACCGCATCCTGCCCCAGACGGCGGCGTTGTTCCTGCAGATCAAGGCCGGCAAGAAGAGCATGATGGCGCTGGACGAGGCGGCGTTCTGAGGGACGGCCCAGCGGCGCAGCCAAACTGAAAACAAGGGTTCGCGCGAAGACGCGGAGGGATACTGTCCCTCTGCGCCTCTGCGTGAACCCGTCTTCGGCCAAAGGCGCAAAGAGGCAGGACCAGCGCCTGACGGCGAGGGACTGTCCGCGTCTTCGCGGCTCCGCGTGAACAACAAAACTGTTCCAGGAAGGCGGGTGGTGCTGCTGGAGAGGATTGAACTCTCGGCCTCACCCTTACCAAGGGTGTGCTCTACCACTGAGCTACAGCAGCCCACGACGTGCGCAAGGGTGGGCGTGGGCGGCCCACCGATGGAGCCGGCGCTATGACCCCGGCGGGGCGCGATTGTCAAGCGATGTTGCGGCGGGGCGGGGTCCGGCCCTATGGCGGGACGATGGCCGACCGCCCCTCCCCCGAAGACGAACGCAAGCGCCGCCTCGCCGAGGCGCTGCGGCAGAATCTGCGCCGGAGGAAGGCGCAGGCGCGGGGCGACGATATTTCCCGTCATCCCCGCGAAGGCGGGGATCCAGAGTAGCAAGCGTTGCCCATTGTGGCCTGGATTCCCGCCCTTCGACAACCTCAGGAGAGCCCTTCGCGGGGATGACGGGAGGGGCGCGGGAATGACGGGAGGGGGCGAGCGGAGTGCGGGCGGTTCGCCCCACCATCACAGCGGCGCGCAGACCGCCTCCAGCCAGCCCCGTGCCTCGCCCTCCAGCAGCGGCCCGATCTCGCGCGCGACGCGTGCATGATAGGCGTCGATCCAGCCGCGTTCGGCGGGGCTGAGCATGCCGACGTCGATCAGCGCGCGGTCGATAGGGGCGAGGGTCAGCGTTTCGAAGCCCATCGTCTCGCGCTCGGCACCGTCGATGGCGCGCGGTTCGACCAGCACCAGATTCTCGATTCGGATTCCCCACGCCCCCGTCCGGTAATAGCCCGGCTCGTTGGAAAGGATCATGCCCGGCTGGAGCGGCTCGTCGCCCTCGATCACGGTCGCGATCCGCTGCGGCCCTTCGTGCACCGACAGGAAGCTGCCGACGCCATGGCCGGTGCCATGCGCATAATCGAGGCCCGCCGCCCACAGATATTGGCGCGCAAGCACATCGAGCTGGCCACCCTTGGTCCCCTTGGGGAACATCGCGGTGGCGAGCGCGACATGGCCCTTGAGCACCAGCGTGAAGGCGCGGGCCATCTCCGCCGTCGGTGTGCCGATCGCGATGGTGCGGGTGACGTCGGTGGTGCCGTCGCGATATTGCCCGCCCGAATCGACGAGCAGCAGCGTGCCCGGCTCTACCGGGCGGTTGGTCGTCTCGTCGGCGCGGTAATGCACGATCGCGCCATTGGGGCCTGACCCGGCGATCGTGTCGAAGCTGAGATCGACGAGCGCGCCCGTGTCCTCGCGGAATGCCTGAAGCCGCGCGATCGCCGACAGCTCGGTCTCGCCGCCCTTTGGCCCCGCAACCGAAATCCAGTGGAGGAATCGCGAGAGCGCGGCGCCATCGCGCACATGCGCGGCGCGCATCCCCGCCACCTCGACCGGGTTCTTGACCGCCTTTGGCAGCACTGCGGGGTCGCGCAGGTCGAGGATGGTCGCGCCGGCGCCGGTCAGCGCCTCGAAGATCGCCGCGACGCTCCTTTGTGGATCGACCGCCACGCTCCTGCCGCCGAGCGACGCGAGCGCGGGGCCGAAATCCTCGCGAGAGCGAACGGTCACCTCCGGGCCGAGATGCGCGCGGACGGCGTCGTCGACCTTCGCCAGGTCGACGAACAGCTCCGCGCCGCCATCGGCATGGACGATGGCAAAGGCGAGCGCGACCGGCGTCCGCTCCACGTCGCGGCCACGGATGTTGAAGGTCCAGGCGATCGAATCGAGTGCGGCCAGCACGACCGCCTCGACCTTTTTCTCCTTGAGCCAGGTAGCGATGTCGGCGCGCTTGTCGGCGCTCGACCGGCCGGCATAGCGGTCCTCATGGACCTCCAGCCGCGCGAGGCTGCGCGGCGGACGGTCGGGCCACACCGCATCGACGGGATTGGTATCGACCGGGACCAGCTCGGCCCCGCGTTCGCGCAGCGCCTTGCCCGCATCCTCCGCCCAGCGGCGGGTGTGGAGCCAGGGATCATAGCCGATCCGCGCGCCCTCCGGCGCATGCTCGCGGAGCCAGCCGGCGACGCTCGTCTCGGGCACGCCCGCGAACTGCCAGTGCGCGGCATCGACCTGTTCGCGCACCTGCAACGTATAGCGGCCGTCGGTGAAAATCGCCGCGTCCTCAGGCAACACGACCGCCGTGCCCGCCGACCCCTGAAAGCCGGTCAGCCACGCCAGCCGCTGCGCATAGGCGCCGACATATTCGCTCATATGCTCGTCGGTCAGCGGAACGACGAAGCCGTCGAGCCTGTCTTGTGCGAGTTGCTCGCGAAGGGCGGTCAGGCGGTCCTGGTGGGTCGACATGGGTTTGCGGTAACTCCGGCTGCTCAACCCCCAACATAGGCACTGGCGCGGTGCATGCCAGCGGGTCTTGCCGCCGATCAGGAACCCGTTAAGAGGATCAAGCTAAGATATTGATCTTAATGGTTTTCGTTTCGGATCAGTAACATTGCGCATCACCGAACCCCTGCCCCTTCATCACAGCTGGCCACTGTTCGAGGCGGACGTCCGGCTCGCGCTCGGCCGCGATGCGGCGGGCATCGATCCCGGCGCGCTGCCGTGGACCGCCAACGGCTGGGGGCGGGAGGACCGGCTCGCCGCGCGCGGGCTGGGCCTGTGGGACTGCGACCTTGCCGACCAGTCGCTGCGCTGGACGGCGGGCGTGTACGACCTCTTTGGAATCCCGCGCGGGGAGCGGGTGGAGCGTCCGCTGGCGGTGTCGATCTATGCCCCAAGGTCGCGCGGCGCGATGGAAGAGCTTCGCGCGCACGCGCTGCGCTTCCGCAGGGGCTTCACCGTCGACGTGGAACTGCGCCAGCCGTCGGGCGACACCCGCTGGATGCGCCTGTCGGCCGTCCCCGTGCTGCGCGACGACAAGCCGGTGCGGCTGCGCGGGATGAAACGGGACGTGACGGCGGAGTATGACATCCGCTGATACCGGTGCTGATACCGGGGGCTGATTCTGGTTCGCGCAGAGGCGCAGAGGACGCAGAGAATTCTGTTCACGCGGAGACGCGAAGAAATCGCTGAGGCGCCGCAGGCATGCAAGCCGCAACGGCAACCCCATGGATGAGCGTGAATGTGAAGAGCGGCTTCGCCGCAGGCACGCCCTCTCCGCGTCTCCGCGTCTCCGCGTGAACAAACTCTCTTTTCTTCTCTGCGCCCTCAGCGCCTCTGCGCGAACCATCTTCCGTCATTGAGCCCGGCGCCACTCCCGCCTATCTCCCGCCGATGACCGACACATCCCAGCCGCCCCGCGCGGAGCAGCGCCCGCA
>CAZJCT010000005.1:0-59928 GCA_964544675.1 uncultured Sphingobium sp. | reverse complement strand
GGGCAGAAGGTCGAGGATATCGAACCGCAGGTGATGGAGATCGTGCGCGGCCATTTCCGGCCCGAGTTCCTGAATCGTCTGGACGAGATCATCCTGTTCCACCGTCTGGCGGCGGAGCATATGGGGCCGATCGTCGATATCCAGGTCGGACGCGTGCAAAAGCTGCTCAAGGACCGCAAGGTCACGCTGGACCTCACCGACGGCGCGCGCGGCTGGCTGGGCCGCGTCGGATATGACCCGGTCTATGGCGCGCGGCCGTTGAAACGCGCGGTTCAGCGCCATTTGCAGGATCCCCTCGCCGACCTGATCCTGCGCGGCGAGGTGCCCGACGGCTCAACGATCCGCGTCGAGGAAGGCGATGGCCAATTGCTGCTGACGGTCGACTGATTCCCTTGCGCCCGGATGGTCCGGCACATGGCGGGCATCCGGGCGCAATTTCTGTGTGCCGGACGGTAAAGCTTTTCGTTCCGGCGCCGTTCAATGTCGCATGACCTTCGTCTCACCGCACCCGACATTGCCGGGCGCCGCCGGCGCGATTGCGCCCGGTTCGGGCGCGGGAGCCATCGTTCCGGATGCGCTGACCCTGCCCGAATGGCTGCTGACGAAAGTGGCGGTCGAACTGGCCGAGCCACTGCCTGCTTCCCGCGAGCGCGGGGGTGCCGCGACGCGCGACGCGCGATTGGCGCATGCGTTGCACATGATCCGCGTGGGCATGGATGAAGCGGGATTCACGATCCTCTTCGACCTTATCAAAGCCCATCCCGGCTGGACGGAAGGCCATGTGACGGTCGCCCAGCTGCTGGCGCAAAGCGGCGCGCGCGAGGCATTCGACCTGTTCCTGTCGTCGCGGGTCGCGCACAGCGGATCGCATCATGGCGTGATGACGGCGTGCCTCAGGATGCTGAGCGACGCGGGCTGTCACCGGTCGGTCCAGACGCTGCTCCCGGCGCTGCGGGACCGGATTGGCCCCCATGTCTTCTTCACCATGCTCGACGCGCTGGCCGCAAGCGAGACCGGCGACATCGAGCGCGCCGACGCGCTGTTCGCGCAGATGCACGACGACGGCGCGCGGATCTCGCTCCCCTATGTCACGCATCTTGTCCGGCGCGGCTCACCCGACGAGGCCGCACGGCTGGGCGAGGCGTTCGTCGCGACCCAGCCCGACAATCAGGCGATCTGGTGCGTTCTGGCGACCGCGTGGCGGATGACCGACGACCCGCGCCATGGCTGGCTGGTGGAGCAGCCCGGCCTCGTCGGAGCGGTCGAGCTCGACACCGACGAGCCGGCGATGGCCGCGCTTGCGGCCCTTCTGCGCGGCATGCATGTCGCACGCGCGCATCCCTTCGACCAGAGCCTTCGCGGCGGCACCCAGACCGGCGGCTATCTGCTCCGCCGCAAGGAGCCCGAGATCCGACTGATCCGCCACGCGCTGACCTGCGCGGTGCGCAAGCACATCAACCAGCTGCCGCCGCGCGACGCCAGGCATCCGCTGCTGAAGCATCGCCGGGACGCCTTTCACTTCACCGACAGCTGGTCGGTACGGCTGATCGATGGCGGCTGGCATGTCAGCCACTGCCATTCGATGGGATCGCTGAGCGCCGCGCTCTACGTCACCCTGCCGCCGCCCTGCCCTGTCGATCCGCAGGCCGGGTGGCTGACCATCGGCGAGCCGCCGGAGGATCTCAATACCGGACTGGAGCCGCTGCAGATGATCGAACCGCGCGTCGGCAGGCTGGCGGTCTTTCCATCCTATCTGTGGCACGGCACGCGCCCGTTCCCGAAGGGCGAGCGCATGACGATCGCATTCGACACGCTGTTCGGCCCACCGCCGCTTCCCGACCCGGTCGGCGGCGCGTCCGCCTGACGGCGGACGCCACGACCGGCTCCGGGGGCAGGTTCAGCGCGCGGGCGTCCCCGTCAGCGGAGCCGGGAATTCGCTCGGACGGCGCAGCTCTCCCGCGACGTCGCGCACTGATCGGTCGCCAGTGAGACGTCCGGCGGCGAGCGAGTCGATGCCGGACAGCACCGACGTCAGGATCGGTACATCGCCATTATTGTTCACGTCCTCGAAGTTCTTGGCCGGATCATAGGCGCGAATGCCGGGGAGGAGATAGGGCGCTTCCAGCCGGCCCATCGCCGACAGCAACTGCGCGCGGGCGAGATATTCGTTCGCCTGCGCCGTCACATAATTGGTGCGCACGTTGAGAAGATCGCGCGCGAGGTCGAGCACGTCGAGCGTGCTGCGCGCACCGGCGCGCTGCTGGATCACCGCGCCATCATAGGCCTTTTGCGCGGCGTCGGTGGCGCGGCGGTAGAAGTCGAGCGATTCGAGCGAGGCGCGGTGCAGATCCCACGCCTGCGCCACCGACTGCCGCGTCGCGCGGAACGCGCTGTCGATCAGGCGCCAGTCGGACTCATTCGCTTCCTCGGCCTGGGCGATGCGCGCGCGGCGGCCGCCCGAATCGGTGACCGGGACACTGACATTGACGGTGCCGCGAATGTCGCTCGACCGCAGCGAGTTGACATAGGGCGTGGTCGGGCCGTTACTGTAGACACCCTGCAGGGTGACGTCGGGCAACAACTCCTTCTTCGCCGCCTCGATCGCAGCGCGCGAGACCTTTTCGCGGGCCTGTGCGGCGCGGATCAGCGCGCTGTTCGCCTCGGCGACGGCATAGGCTTCCTCGATCGTGGTGACACCGAGATCAAGCGGCATCGGCGGCGCGAGCTGGTCGGCCGGCAGAGCGCCGACCTGCTGAAGGAACTGCGAGCTGGTCGCGCCGAGCTGGCCGCGCGCCGTCAGGAGCTGCGCCTGACCGAAGGAATAGCGGGTTTCCACCTGCTGCAGATCGGTCGAGGTGATTTCGCGAACACGGAACCGCTCCGATTCATCCTTGAGCTGGCGATCGAGCAGGTCGAGATTCTGCCGCGAAATCTCGACCACCTGCCGGTCGCGGATCACGCCGACATAGGCGGTGATGGCGCCCAGCATCGTGTCAGCCTCGGTCAGCCTTAGCTGGTTGCGGCCAAAGGCGATCCGCGCGAGCGCGTCGGCCTCGGCGGCGGAACGCCGGCCGAAGCTGAACAGCGGCTGGGTCAGGATCGCCTGGCCGGTCGAACCGAAGCCATCGAAGCGGCCGATCTGAAGGTCACCCAGGAAGTTGGTGTTCTCGATCCGGCTCTTGGTGAAGGTATGCGATCCCTGAAGATCGACCCGGGGACCATAGGATGACCGCACCGCCGGGTAGAGCTGGTCGGTCGAGCGAAGCGAGGCGCGCTGCGACAGCAGGTCGGGCGCGGTCCAGTAAGCGAGCGACAGCGCATCGGCCATCGTTCCCACCGGATCGGTCGGCACGCGGCCGGCGATGGCGGCGTCCGCCCCGGCGGGATAGGCCGGCTTGTACACCGGCGGCGGGCTGGGCAGCGGATCCGGCACCTGGTCGCGCGCCTGCGCCGCCAGCGGCACGCACATCGCGGCCGCCGCGCACAGAACCGCCTTGCTCATCCCCCTCATATGTCCCCCGATCAGTCCCTGAATGCCCGCTCGAACTGGTCCTTCAGCGGCTTCAATATATAAGAAATCATCGTGCGCTCACCTGTTTCGATGAACACTTCTGCGGGCATACCCGGTTTCAGCGCGAGTTGCGGCTCATTTTTAAGCTGCTCCTCGTCGATTTCCACACGCACGGGGTAGAAGGACGTCGTGCCTTCCGGATCGGTCGAGCGATCGGCGGCGACGAACACCACCTTGCCCGCAATCTCGGGCGTGGCGCTGTTGTTGAACGCGGTGAAGCGAATCCGCGCATTCTGTCCGGCCTGGATGCGGTCGATATCGGCGGGCGACACCGCGCCCTCGACCAGCAGCTGATCGGTGTCGGGCACGATTTCCATCATCACCTCGGCGGGACGGACGACGCCGCCGATGGTGCTGAACGCCAGCTTGTCGATCACACCGTCATAGGGCGCGCGCACCAGGCTGCGGTCCTGCGCGTCAACCGCCGACACGCTGCGCACCTGCTGCTGGTTCAGCAGCGCGTTGAGCTCGGCGAGCTGGCTTCCCGCTTCCGACCGGCGGGTCTGCGAGAGCTGGATGATCTGTTCACGCGATTCGGTGATCCGGGCCTGGGTCTGCGCGATATTCGCTTCCAGCGCGCCGATGCTGCCTTCCATGTCGGCGGCGGTGCGCTCCAGCTGGTTGAGGCGGCTGATCGTGACCAGCTCCTTGTCCCACAGCTCCTGAACGCCCTTGCGCTCGGGCTCGATCAGCGCGGTCTGCTTGCGGAGCGAGGATATCTGCGCGCGATAGGCGGCAATCTGTTCCTGATACTGGGTGATGCGCGAGTTGAGCTGGGCGGCAAGACCGGCCTGCTCCGCCCGCTTCACGCGGAACAGATTAAGCTCGTCGGCCATCGCTTTCCGAGCGACCGGATCATCGCGCATCAGTTCGCGCGGGAAAGCGATGGTCGAGGCTCCGACCCGCTCCGCCTCCAGCCGCGCGCGCTGCGCCAGCATCTGGTCGACGCTGAGGCTCGAATATTCGGCATCGGCGCCGGTGACGGTGTCGTCGAAACGGACCAGCACCTGCCCCTTGCGGACATGCTGGCCATTCTCGACCAGTATCTCGGCGATCACGCCGCCGGTAGGATGGGCGATCTTCTTGACGCGGCTTTCGACGCCCACCGAGCCCGACGCGATCACCGCACCGCCGATCGGCACCAGAAAGCCGGCGACGATGAAGCCGAAGACCAGCGCCGCGATCGCGATCAACACGATCCTGAGCTTGCTCCGCGCGTGCGTTTCCGGATCGTAATCGGGCGCCGAAGCGCCGATCTGCATCAACGGAACGGGAAGATTGGTGCTGCTCATATCATGCGTTCCTTACGCCGCCTTGACCGGGCCATCGCCCTTGGCGGGAATCTGTTGCGGCTTGGCGTAAAGCCGCTCGAGCACCTGATCGCGCGGGCCGAACGCCTCCATCCGGCCACCGCGCATGAACAGGACATGGCTGACCTGCCCCAAAACGTTCGCGCGGTGTGAGATCACGATCACAATTCCCTTGCGCTGCCGCACGGAAACGATGGCCCGTTCGAGCGCCTCCTCTCCCTCTGAATCGAGGTTCGAGTTCGGCTCGTCGAGCAGCACGAAGAACGGGTCCTTGTAGAGCGCGCGGGCGAGGCCGACACGCTGGCGCTGCCCCGCCGACAGCGCGCCGCCGTCAGCGCCGGTGCGCGTATCATAGCCATTGGGCAGCGAGACGATCAGGTCGTGGACCGCCGCCGCCTTGGCCGCCGCGATCACCGCCTCCGAACTGGATTCGGGATCGAAGCGCGCGATATTCTCCGCAATCGTGCCGTCGAGCAGTTCGACCGTCTGCGGCAGATAGCCGATCGAACGACCGAGATCCTCCGCCCGCCACTGGTCGAGCGTCGCGCCGTCGAGGCGGACCGATCCGCGCAGGGGCGTCCAGAGACCGATCAGCGCGCGGCCGAGCGAGGTCTTGCCCGCGCCGCTCGGCCCGATGATCCCCACCGCGTCGCCCGCGTTCACGCTGAACTGAGCGCCGTTGACGGTGATCGCCTGCGTTCCCGGAGGCGCGACGACCAGCCCTTCGACCTCCAGCTTTTGCGATGGTGCGGGAAGCTGGGTCGAAACCTCCGGCTCCGGCGGCACCTTCTCCAGCAGTTCGTCCACTCGCGCCCAGCCGACGCGAGCGGCGGCAAGGCCCTTCCAGTTGGCGATGAGCGAGTCCACCGGCGCGAGTGCGCGGCCCGACAGGATCGACGAGGCGAAAATGACGCCGCCGCTCGCCTGTCCGTCGATGACCAGCAGCGCGCCCACGGTCAGGATCACCGACTGGAGTGCCATGCGGAACACCTTGCTGATCCCGCCCAGCTTGTTCACTGCGCGCGACAGCTTGTTCTGCGCCGCCACATAATAGGTGTTCACGCCCTCCCACCGGTCCTGCATCCGGTCGCGCATGCCGAGCGCGGTCAGCAGCTCGACGTGACGCAGATTATTCTCGGCCATGCCGTTGCGATAGGCCTGGAGCTGCGAGAGCTGCTGCGTCGGCTCCTTTGTGGAGCGGTTGGTGATGAGCGTCAGCGAGAACAGGATGATCGCGCCGATCAGCGTCGCGACGCCCAGCCAGACGTGCAGCGCGAACAGCACCGCAAGGAAGAACAGGATCCACGGCAGGTCGAGCATCGTCGTGAAGCCGCTCATCATGAACGACTTCACCTGCTCCAGATCGCGCATCGGCCCCAGGCCGTCGCCGGGCATCCGCTGCCCCCTCAGCGCGAGCTGGGACATGGCGGTCTGCACCCGGCGGGACATGCGCTGGTCTACCGCATTGGCCACGTCCGCCATCAGCCCCGACCGCATGCTGTCGAAGAAGGACTGGAACAGATAGACCAGCATGACGAGGATGAAGAGGCCGAACAGGGTGGCGACCGAATGGCTCGGCAGGACCGAGTCATAGACGAGCATCAGATAGAGCGATCCGCCCAGAAGAAGGACGTTCAAAATCGCGCTGAGCGCGCCGACGGCGATGAA
Source organism: uncultured Sphingobium sp. (assembly GCA_964544675.1). Lineage (GTDB taxonomy): Bacteria > Pseudomonadota > Alphaproteobacteria > Sphingomonadales > Sphingomonadaceae > Sphingobium. The sequence goes on along the minus strand of CAZJCT010000005.1, from coordinate 53,379 downwards.
TATCGTCTTGTGCTGCCGGATGGCATCCCAAAGCTCGCCGCTGCGATTCCCTCGTGCAATCGCCACCAGAGTGTTCCCTTTCGCCAGCGGCCAAGGCCGCGCATCATCCTCTAAGCGGGTGCCCGCCCGGTAGGATGATCCCCAATATCAGCAGCGCTGAAAGCGCGAGTCGAGCTGTGGTCCTACCTGCGGGCCAATAGCCGCAGATACCGTTGCCATCAACTTAAGCTCGCTTCGTCGATCAAAACGGCCTGCCGCAAATAGCGCTGTCCTACACCGGTACACCGAACATAACAGAAACACCCTCAGCAGCAATCAAGGAAAAGTGTTTATGGACACCGACTTCGGCTCGACCCAGGATTCGCTGACGTCGCCCGCGCGCAAGCCTTTCGCCATCACGCCGAGCGACACGCAGGCGTTGGCGATCGTGCCCAAGCGCATCTTCGTCGGCGGCGGCGGCGACGTGTGCCTGCTCGGGATCGACGGTTCGGCCGACGTGACGTACAGGAACATCGCCGATGGCGTCTATCTGAACGTCCGCCCGGCCTTCGTTCGGGCCACGGGCACCACCGCGACGCACATCATCGGCGAGGCCTGAAACGGTGGCGGCTTTCAACGACGGCGGCAACCGGCCGCTTTTCGGCAATCCGCGCGGAGCGGTTGCGCCTGACCAGAACCGCTATCTGTTCTGGGCCACGCGCGCCCGGTCGCCTTCGGGATCGCTCGTCACGGCGGCGAGCGGCACGCATTTCGTGATGACCAAGCTGATCTTCGGTTCGCCGCAATATGCGGTGAACCGGCTGCGGCTGCATCTGCCGGGCTTTGCCTCGACCGAGGGCGGCAACAGCCCGCAGGAAACGGTCCTGCCGGGCAATGCCATGACCATCGACGGCGTCTGGGTCGAGGTGGGCGGGGTCGCGACGCGGGCGACGTTCGGCGGGGCGAACGGGGCCAGCATCGCCAGCGGCTCGACCGGCATCTGGACGGATGAAATCGTCCTTCTGTCCGGGATAGCGCCGGAAAGTCCCGTCGCGATCTACACCAGCTATTCGACGGCGGTGGGCGAGAAACAGATCCCGCTGACCCAGATCCAGAAGGAGCGCGGCGAGCGCGTCTGGGGCGCGAGCGATGCGGCGAGCCTCGAGGCGCTGATCGGCACATCGGCCGCGTCGACCCCCGCGCTCGACACCAGCTATGGCCACACATCCCAGCCGACCTATTACGGCCCGGACATGATGGCCGCGAAGGGCTGGGACGGTCGCCCGGTCGCGCTGGTGGTCGGCGACAGCATAGGCGAGCGGCAGAACGATCATGTCTGCGCGGCGGACGCGCGCGGCAATCTCGGCTGGCTTCGCCGCTGGCTCGATACCGATCATGCGACCTATGGCCGCACGCCGCATTTCATGCTCGCGCTTCCCGGCGCGGCCTCGAAACGCGAGCTGACGACGAGCGCGACGCTCCGCTGGGACGTGCTCGACGAACTGATCGCGCTCAACGGCGGCAAATGGCCGTTCACCTGCATCATCGACCAGATGGGGGTCAACGACACCGAGGCCGACTATCCGACCATGAAGGCGAACTGGCTGGCGCTGCTGACGCGCATCCGGGCGCGCTATCACAACGTCCCGGTGATCGCGGCGGGAACGACGCCGCGCAGCACATCGACCGACGCCTATTTCAGCCAGTCGAACCAGACGCCCACCGCTGGCGGCACCTATCCCGGTGGCCTTTATTATCAGCTCGATGCGGACAAGGCGGCGGGCATGGCCGGAGAGGTGCAGGGCTTCATAGACCTCTGGGGCAGCGCGTTCAGCACGCGATCGGGCAAATGGCCGGGACAGGCGTTCCAGACGACGCTGGCGGCTGATACCGGCAGTAGCTACAACATGATCTCCCTGATGGCCAAGCCCGCGCTGGGCGACCTGCTGCGCTGGGGCACCAACGGCGCGGTTGTCGGCAATGTCATCGCGACCAGCGGCAGCGCACCCTATAGCGTCACGCTCGACCGGACCAACAGCACGGCGGTCGCGGCAGGCGGAACGGTTTACGCACCCGCCACAAGCGACGGCATTCACCCCCGCCCGCGCGAGGCGATCCGCATGGCAGCGGCGGTGCCGGGGAGCTTCAAGGCGACGCTGCGCTAGGGCGGATCCCCAGGCCCGCGCCGCTTGCGGGGCGCTATACATATGGCAGGGTTTTTCAGCTATGTGCCCCGCCATGGCAGCGAAACGTGATCGGGAGACGAGCCTTCAGGCGATAGTGCCGCCCCGCACCATGGCGGCGTTATCCGCGCTTCTGGTCGCGGTGCTGATCGTGATCGCGATCGGGACGCGGGGGCTCTGGCAGGCGATCGAGACGAGCCCGGGGGCAAAGGCCGGAGCCGCGTGCCCGCCGGGCGAGCGCTGCGCCGCGACGGCTGCGCCGGCCGCCGTGCACGCACAGATCGCCCGGCTGCCGGGTCGCGAACCCGTCGATCCCGCCCTTGCGATGCCATCCATTATGTCACCCGACGCCGCCCGGTCGTTGAACGCGGCGACCCCCTTCGCCGATCGCCGCCCCGCAGCAGCGCGGCCGTTCCGCTTCGCGGCGGCACCGCTCGACCGCTCGCGCGCCGAAGCCTGCCTCGCCGCCGCTATGCTTTACGAGGCGGGGCTGGACGCCGACGGACAGAAGGCGGTGGCGCAGGTCGTGCTCAACCGGGTGCGTCATCCCGCCTTTCCCAAAACCGTCTGCGGCGTGGTGTTCGAAGGATCGGAACGCACCACCGGCTGCCAGTTCACCTTCACCTGTGACGGGTCGTTGACACGCAGCTATGCGACGGACGCCTGGGACCGCGCGCGGGCGCTGGCGCGCGAGATGATGGACGGCACGATCGACCGGCGCGTCGGCCTCGCCACGCATTACCATACCGACTGGGTCTATCCCTACTGGAGCCCCTCGCTCGACAAGATCGCCGCCGTCGGCACCCATCTGTTCTTCCGATGGCGCGGCTATTGGGGCACGCCGCCAGCCTTCACCGGACGCGCCACAGGACAGGAGCCCCTGATCGCCCGCCTTCATCCCGCGACGAACGATGATGCAGCGGCCGCCGAGCCGTCTTTTGGCGAGGCGGGACCAAGCAGCGGACGGAGCGATGCGCCGCTGCCCGCCGGCCTGTCCCCCGGCGCGCTGCGCGGAAATGCCCTCAAGCTCGTCCACCCCGATGGCGGCGCGTTTGGGCTTCTACTCCGACCCGGAGCGACGGCGACAGACCTCCGCGCCGCGGCGCAGGACCTTTGCGGGGCAGACAGGACGTGCCGGGTGATGGCATGGCAGTCGGTCGGCGACATTCCGAACGGCTTTCCGGTCCCGCCCGCCGCGACCCAGAAGCTCGCCTTTCTCTATCTGCGCGACCGCCAGTGGGACATCGAGCGGGTGACCCTCGACTGCCGGCTGTTCGGTCAGAGGCCCGAAGCGAAGTGCCTCAACTGAGGATCCGGGCGGATCGGGACATCGCCTTCGCAGGTACAGCATGGCGATTCCACTTCGATCGAGCGTCCGATTTGCCCGATTCGTTAATAATCGTGCAGCGCCTTTGAATAAAATTCGGTTAGCGCAATGAAGACGGTTAATATCCGTTCATATGAATTCATGGACGACGCCGATACGCCAGCGCACAACGCATCACCTGGATAGCGGCGATTCGGCGTTCCGCGCGCAACTGGCGGTCGTCGAAGCGCCGCGCCGCTGAGACGGCCGGAAGAGCCGGTTGCGTCGCACAGCCCCGACGACCGACCGGCAGGCCTCGCGCTTGAAGTAAAATTTCCTGTATTATCAGTGCCTTTTGAATATGGCGCTAATATTGGTTCGTCGCTCCACCAAGAGCAAAAGTGGCTGATAACCCGCCCCCACCCCTATTGTTCCCGCACTGCAGCGGCATCCGGACAATATCGAGACATACGGCCTCGCGAATGTGCCAACGCGAGACGCCGCAAGTGTGTCGGGCATCACTTTTTTCTTCCAACATCTCGCTTAATGACGTATTTACCCAGCGGGTGAAGGGGGCCGGCCCGTCCGGTCGCAATTACGTTAGCCTCAAATTTCGGGAGACTTGACCATGGCAAAGCCCATTCTTTCCAAGAACACTTTTTCGCTGACCGACGATCAGGACACGATCGCCGGCAACTTCCTGGATTTCGCGTTCGACGCTGACGGCGATCCGCTGACCGTCGCGAACGTCGATGGCCAGTTCGTCGCCGGCTTCATCGGCGGCGGCAAGGGCAGCAACACGATCGTCGGCACCTACGGCACGCTGACCGTCTATCAGGACGGCAGCTTCGTCTATGACCTGAACGACGGCCTGGGCCTGATGGACGGCGAGGTTCTGGTTGAAGACTTCCAGGTCAAGATCCGCGACGGAAGCGGCCTCTATGCCTCGAACAGCTTCAAGTTCAACATCGTCGGCACCACCAACGACGCGCCTGTCGCCGTTGATGACCTCTACAGCGCGGTCGGTGGCACGGTGTCGGGCAACATCCTCGACAACGACTTCGATCCCGATGGTGACGTCATTTATGCCGGCCGCATCTATTCGGGCTCGGACAGCGCTGCCCTGACCGGTGCGGGCGACGTGACCTTCGAGGGCGTCTATGGCACCATCGTGATCAACGACACCGGCGCGTTCACCTACACCGTCGACTATATGGACGCCGACACCATTGCCGCTGGCGGCACCGGCACGGAAGTGTTCTTCTACAAGCCGGGCGACGCGCAGTTCGCCGAAGGCAACAACTGGGACTACGGCAAGATCGAAATCAGCTTCTGATTTCATCTCGGCCGGCACCGCACGCGCGGTGCCGGACAGCCAAAAGAGCAGCTGGCGACCTCACCGGGTCGCCAGCTTTTCTTTTGCCTTCAGCCAAGTGAGCGCGATCCGATCGCCCTGCCCACAACAACTGGAACAATGCGCAGCGCGCGGCGCGCGGCGCGCCGCGACCTGGATAGACAGGCAAGGCACATATCGTTCCGCGTCCGATCCAAACTCCGGAATCCTTGGGGTGCAGTAACGAGATGTTTCATTTAGAAACAGACCATAGATAACACAAAGTAAATGGGATTCGCCGCTCAAAGCCTCATCTGATAAGCGCAAGCCTCGCTCAGGGATTCGATAAGGAGGCTTTTGATGTCGGACGTGACTTTCTGGTTCGGCCAGTCAGGTTCCAGCGCAATGTGGTATATCGAAAGCAACGCCGCTGGCTTCGCACCGATAGACATCAGCCTTTTGCCCGGGCCGCAATATTCCAACACGCCACCCGTTGATGTCGTGACTACCCAGGTCACCGGATCGACCTGGAACAACGAGCTCGTCTACTTCAATCGCGTCGAGCTGGATACCGGGACGAGCGAGACGACGGTGGACACGATCCGCACCTGGGGCCTCGTCAAGAACCTTCAGATCACGTCGGACGGGGCTCAGCAATTCTATGTCGATGGCATCATCCATGTCGATGCGCAGATCGGCGTCGCCAGCAGTGACGACAGCTATCTGTTCCTCAATGGCGTGAAGCGCGCCAATGTCATCACGGGTGGCGGCGACGACATCGTCGAAGTGCGCATGTGCGTCTACGACTATTCCGCCTATTCAGATGACTTCCGGATCAACACGGGCGCCGGCGACGATTTCGTCCGTCTGGGCGGCCTCGATCTCGATGCGGAACTGGCAGAGGGCGACACAACCTATTCGAACTTCCTGGCGACCGGTCGTCCGTTGATCACCACCGGGGAAAATCAGCGCAGCTTCGTCGACCTGGGCGCGGGCAACGACCGCTTTGTGGGCTATGCGTCGAACGACCATGTGATCGGCGGCGTCGACGCGGGTACGCTCTCGCTGGTCTATGCAGATCAGGCGCCGAGCGGCTTCGGCTATTCGATCGGCGGAAGCAAGACTCACTGGGATGGCTCGTCCTTCAGCTCGTTCATCTCCTCGATCTGGCACAACCTGTTCTCGGGCAACCAGAACTATCTGTACAAGATCAACCTCGCGACCGGCGAGGCCGAAGTGGTCGGCAAGGTGTCGATCCCCAAGTGCAGCAGCTTCGATGTCGAGTCGCTTGCCATGAACCCGGCCGACGGCTTCCTCTATGGCTTTGCGGTCAAGGGCAGCAGCAAATACGGCCTGATCAAGGTCGATGCCGCCACCGGCGCCACCACGCTGATCGGCGGCAAGATCGCCCATTATGCGTCCGAGGCGCAGGACATGGCGTTCGACAGCAACGGCAATCTCTACCTCGTGTCGGAAGGCGACCTCCTCAAGGTCAACCTGAGCAACGGCAACTTCACCCGCCTGGGCGACGACACGCTGTCGAAGAAGATCGCCGCGCTCGCCATCGATCCGGACAGCGGCACGATGTACGGCCTGTCGCAGGAAGGCTCCAAAACCTACCTCACCATCATCGATAAGAACGATGGTTCGGTCGTCGGTCGCTATAAGGTCACCGGGCTTGAAAATTGCGGCGATATCGAGGGCATGTCGTTCGACAGCGCGGGCGTGCTGTGGGCGGAAGACCGCGTGTCGGGCAAGATCTACCAGATCGACCTCGCCACCTACAAAGCGAGCTACGTCTCGACCACGCTGGGCGTGTCCGACCAGAAAGGCGACGGGTTCGAGTCCCTGGCGATCGACAGCCGCGCGGTCCAGGTGCTGGACGACATCCTCACCGATGGCGGCGATATCATCTCGACTGGCGCGGGCATCGACCATGTCTTCTACCAGGCTGGCGATGGCCTGGATGTCGTCACCGACTTCGACCTGGCCAGCGACGTGCTTCACATCACCGGCTACACCGCTGCGGACCTCCAGATCGACGAGCTGAACGGCAACACCTTCATCCGCTTCATCGACGGCAGCGCGGACGGCTTCGTCGATGACGCGTGCATCAAGCTGGAGGGCGTGACCGGCTTCGAGGCCTCGGCGATCAGCAATGTGTCGGCGGCGGATTACTTCCTGCTGATCTGATGGCAGGCGGGGACGGCGGCACAGGCTGCCGTCCCGCTCCTGCGGGCGTCGCGAGGACCCTCACGGAGGCCGCGACTCGGGGCTTCGATGATTGGCCGGCGGTTAAGCACATCGCCGCTCGGTCGCCCTCGCCCCCATATGCCGGCTGTCAGTTTACTCGACACGTCGCAAAAGGATCTCGTGCCGCTCCGACCCACAGCGCGCGAAAATGCGGCGCGGTAAAGGCGGCGTTTACCTGTCGGTGCTAGAGGGAAGGCCGGTCGTTACAAACCGGACGAACCGAAGACGCTCCTGTTGCCCGCCCCGCGTCCCATCGCGGACGCCCGTAAAGAGATAAAGGTTGCCGCGTCGTTTACTCCGACGCGAAACGCCCTGTTGAAGCGCACCCCCCATTTTCCGCTCCATTGATCGGCGGGGCAACGCCGCTCGAACAGGAGCGAACCATGACCACCTACTATATTGACTCCAAGGCGGGGTCGAACAGCAACAGCGGCACGTCTGCGGACAAGCCGCTGCAATCCCTCGCCGCGGTTTCGCAGCTCAAGCTCAAGCCCGGTGACAGCGTCCTGCTGGCGCGCGGCAGTACCTTTACCGAAACGCTCAAGCTCACCGCGTCGGGCGATGCCGACAATCCCATCACGATCGGCGCCTATGGCAAGGGCGAGCCTCCGGTCCTGAGCGGGCCGATGGCGATCCACGGCAGCAAGGCGTCGAACATCGTAGTGCACGACGTCGCGATCGCGAACACCACGCAGACCGCGATCTACGCCGGCAACGTCAGCAACTGGACCATCGACAATATCACGATGAGCGGCACGGGAACCGTGTCCGGCATCGGCAGCATCGTGTTCAAGAGCAGCGACGGCATCACGATCAAGAACAGCAGCTTCGATGGCGTCATCGGGGATGCGGCCTTCATCCAGGGATCGTCGAACATCACGATCACCAACAACAAGGTCGTCAACATCTCCGGTCACTCGGCCGACGGGTTCCAGATCAACGACAGCAGCAATATCGTTGTGTCGGAGAACTTCGTCGATCAGACGACGAGCAGCGACTCCACCAAGGGCGGCATCATCGTCATCAATTCGAAGAACGCCGTCATCAGCGACAACGTCCTGCTGGGCGGCTCCTTCGGCATCGGCGCGAGCGGCGAGAATTTCCAGATCACCGACAATGTCATCACTGATGTGACCAAATATACCTGGTCGTCGGGCATCCTGATCAGCGACAACGTCGATACGTCGAACTATCAGATCTCGGGCAACCAGATCACGAACACCAATTTCGGTGTCTCGCTGACCGGCCTGCGGGTCGATGATGTCCGGCGCGATGCGATCGACATCAAGGACAATGTCTTCACCGGTATCGTGAAATACGCGGTCAAGATCGATCAGAAGAGCTCGGGCGACTTCCATGACAATGTGCTGATCGACAGCAAGGGGGTGGTGATCCGCACCGAAGGAATCGCTGACGGCTTCAACGTGGGCGCCAATGACTACATGACCCAGCAGGAGGCGGCAGCGCTGGCTGCGGCGAAGCAGGCCCCCGCCCCGGCTCCTGCGGCTGTCGAAGCCCCTCCGCCGGCTACTCCGGCTGCGGCCCCCGCTCCCGAGCCTGCCCCCGTGCTGGAGATTGGCGCCAATTTCGACAAATATGCGCTCGGCTCAGGCTCGAAGACGATCAGCGGCAATATCCTTGCCAACGACATCGCGGTGAACTCCGACGCGATGCTGCTCCGCACCGTCGGCTCCAGCCGCATCACGGGCGAATCGATGGACGTCAAGGGGCTCTACGGCACGCTTCACATCGAGCGTGACGGTGACTTTACCTACACGCTCGACGACAATCTGTCGTTCAACGGTTCAGGACGACTGGTCGAGAAATTTCAGTACAAGGTGGCCGACGGTAAGGAGATCGACACATCCAAGCTGATGATCGACGTCACCGACTATGTCACCGCGCACGATCATTTCCTGCTCTGATCAGCGCTGAGACGGCGCCGTTCGCCCCGCGCGGACGGCGCCGTTGCGCGTCCGGCCCTTCGTCCTCGGCCGGATCGTCCGTTTCCGCCCCGGACCCCATCGTCCAGATCGGCAACGCCATGACGAGCAGAGGCCAGGTGACGGTCGGAGCCAGCATTCGTCCGGCCTCTGTCAGGCCGGAGATGATGATCATCACGATGATCGCGCATTCGCGGTTCCGAACGACATCCCTGTAGCGGTCACCGGACAGCACGACCATTTTCGTCATCAGCCGGGCCAGCAGAAACGCAATCCAGGCGAGCCCGCCGAAAAAGCCGATATTGAGGATCAGTTCGATATAGGTGTTGTGCGGAGAGTTTACGCCGAACGGGACATCGCGCAGCAGCGGCCCGATATATTCGTCATGGCGCATGACTCCAAAGCCGTAGCCGGTGACCGGATTGTCGAAAAGATGCGGCCATAGTGCAGCCCAGATATAGCTGCGCCCCGAAAATGTCAGGTCCTTGCCCGCCGCCTGGGCGATATTGGACGCCAGCAGCATTCCCCCGAAATAGACCAGCGCCACGACGAGCAGGAACAGGAAAACGGTGAGGGTGCGGCGTATGCCCTGATGATGCTGCGCCCGTATCACGGTCGCGGACAGGATCGTGGCGATGCCGACCATCAGCAGCACCAATGACGTGGAGGAATGGGAAAGGACCGTGCAGACGGCGGCCGCGCCCGCGAAAAACAGCCGGACAAGCTGCGCCGGACGATGAAGGGGCGCCTGCGCGGGCGATGGCATGAGGGCGATGCATGCAACGGCCATGAAGGGGCCAAAGCCGTTCTTGTGCGGAAACAGGCCGCGCATGTCGCCTTCGAGCGCGCCCGCCATGAACGCATATTGGGGTTGCAGCACGGCATAAAGCGCCGAAACCAGGATGGTGCCGATCGCAAAAATGCGGAACATCTCCAGGCTTCGCTCCGGCCCGAACCGCCAGTAAAACAACGCCACGGGCAGCCCCATGCTGAGCACCGACGCCAGGTTGAAAATCGAGTCGCGCAGGTCGATCGACAGAAGCACCGACAGCGCCACAAAGACCATGAATATGCGGAAGAGGAGTGTGGACTTCGCAACCGCGTCCAGAAACTCGCGCAGGTTGATGACGACATAGACCAGCGACAGCGCCAGCAGCAGGTAAAGCTGCGCCGACATGTGCAGCTTGAACCCCGATACGAATTCATTCTGGATCGCCGGCCAGCCGGGCCACATCTGCGTCGCCCTGAACAGGCTGACGATCGCGGCCACATAGAGGATGAGGTCGCTCGCTCCGCGTATCGGCACCATCATGGTGCCATGCGTTCCGCGCTGTGCCTGCGCCTCGCGCCACTGCGAATGCCAACGGTTGATCTGAGACGCTGACATACGGGTTCCTTGCACAATCATCCCAGTGTCGCCGCTGCCCGCGACGATCGTCGAACGACCGGGGCGCCCCCCTGAGGCAGCGAGCTTACAGCCGATGCCTCAAAAGCGGAAACTCACACCCAGGCTCGCCGTCAGATCCTCGGGATCGGCATTGATGTCGAAGCCGCGGTCGGTTCGCTTCATATAGGACAGGCTGGGCCGCATCTGCAGGTGGCGGTTCAGGTACCAGGTGCCGCCGACGCTCCCGCCCGTCGCGCGCGCGCGGCGGCTGTCGTTGACATAGTCGGTCCATTGCTGGCGGAGCGACAGCGACAGGATAACGTTGCGCCGCACTTCCCGGTCATAATCGAGCTGGAGGTTGGTGGACACCGATCCACGCGAATTGCGCTGCGCCACGGTCAGCAGGTCGCGCCGCGCGCTGAAGCTGATGGTGTCGAGGCGTGTCACCAGCCATTCGACATCGGCGTCGATAGCGAATGTCTTGAGCGACTCCGCACCCGCCTGACGGAAGTCGATGAGCATATAGCCCGCGCCGATCCGCCCGCGGACCAGACGGCTCAGCCGGCCGCGAAGCCCGCCCATGAGCCGGTAGATGTTCGCGTCGCGACTGATCGGGCCGGACATCTCGTCGAACCGGCGTCGCTCCACCGAAGCCTGGCCGAAGATGCTGCGCTGGCCACCGATATCCCAGCCGAGCGTGGACTGGCCGCCGATGCTTTCGAAGTCGCGAAAGCTCTGATCGACGGCGGTTCCGGTGATCGACTGGTTGTCGGAGAAGACCTGGCGGCGGAAGAAGATGTTGGCGTCGGTGGTCAGCCGCCCCATCTCGCCATGGCTGCCCAGCGTCGCGACCGTCTGCCAATAGCGGGTCGGCCGCCCCTGCGTCACCACCTCGTCGGCGACGCTGCGATCGAGCGCCACGCGTTCGACGCTGGCGGCCGCCGTCAGAAATTCGCGGCCCGGCAGGTCCAGCCGGCCTTCCCCCGCGATCCGGTAGGTCGTCAGGCTTTCGGAATCGAACCGGGCATATTCGCGGTAGCGAACCAAGCCCTCGAGCGAGAGCGCATGGCGGTTCCAGTCGGTGCGCGCATTGGCGCCGGCGGCAACGTTGAAGACGACATCGTCGCGCCCCTTGTCCTCCGCGAAGACATTGCTGTCATAGGCGAGCGCGGCCGAGGCATAGGGATAGAGCGCGAACGAGCCGACCGGCAGGGGCACCGGATCATATTCCGGCCGGCGGCGCTGTTTGACCGTCTCGCCCGGCAGGCGCTGAAACTCCAGCCCGCGATCACCGCGCACCGGCTCCTGTGCCACCCGGTTCGCCGATGGTTCGGGCAGAGCGATATAGGCGGGCACTCCCGCCTGGCGCCCCGTATCACCGGGCAGAAGCGGGCGTCCCGTCACGCTCCGGCGGTCGCCGGGCGAACGATCGCGCATGTCGGGCGAGGCGTTGCGTTCGGGCAGCGGGCGACCGGTTTCGGGATCGACGCGGGGTGCCAGAGCACCCGTGCGCTCGTCCGACGGCAGCCGGTTTCCCGGCGGAATCACCGACGCATCCTGCGCCGACGCCGCGACGGCGTGCAGCATCACCGCACCGCCGATGGCCCATCCGATGCACTGCGTGCGCATAGCTGTCGCCTTCATGCCCCGCCGACGGTCAGAAACGGACTTCCTCGACCTTGATCGTGTCACCAGGTTCGATCGTCACCAACGCGTCGGTGCCGACGGCATAGAAGGTCGGATCGCCTGCCCGGCGAAGCAGGACCCGCCGCTCGTCAGCGCGATAGGTAAAGCCACCCGCCAGCGCGATGGCGTCGAAGATGCTGGTGCCTTCCTTGGCGGGGAACACGCCCGGTCGCTGCACTTCGCCCAGGATGGAGAAGGTGCGGACCTCATAGACTTCCACCGCAACGCGGGGGTTCTGCAACAGCCCTTCCGCATAGCGGCGGGTCAGCAGCGCCTCGATCTCCGCGCGGGTCAGGCCCTTGACCGGCACTTCGCCCAACAGCGGAACGGAGATGTCGCCGTTGCTGCCGACCAGAAACTCGCCGCTCAGTTCCGGCTCCCGATAGACGATCACCCGCAGCTTGTCGCCGGCGTCCAGCGTGTAGGCTGCGCGCGGCTTGTTCAGCTCCGAAGCGGGCAGCGGCGGATAAGCCGCCGTCGAACAGCCGGCGACCGTCAGCGCGGCCAGCGGGGCCAGAGGGATCAGACAGCGGACGATGCGGCGATGGGCCAGGCCGAACATGTTACCCCCTAAATATATGCCGATTTCGGACGCGGGATGCACCAATATCGCGTGCGAGACAAGCATCGTAACGGTTGAGTTGTCCCACTGCTGGAGCGAGTGAGCGTTGATTCAGGGTTAAGTCGGGCGTAAGCTAAACGCGTAACTCATCCTTTCGCGGCTGCGAGATATCCCGCCTCTACCCCCACGGAGCGACGATAATGACGGCCCTTGCGAGATCGAGCCTTGCGCTGAACCATTCCATGACAATCGACCAGATGACCCGCTCGGCTCCGGCCTCGCCCGCCGAATCCACAATCGCTGCCCTGCCAGACACGGGCATGTCGCCGGTGCACGATCTGCAGACCCGAATCGAGGAGGCCGCCTTTCGCAGCTTTTTCGAGAAGGAAGCCGCTCCCGTCTCGCGCGTTCACCGGCTCCGCCCGCTGGCGATTATCGTCGGGGTGTCCGTGGCCGGCGCGGCGCTGTGTCTCGCGGTCCTGCAAGCCGGCCTGTTCTGAGGGGCCGCAGCGCCGGATCGATCGCGCTTCACCGGGGTCATGCGAGCTGCCGCAATGCAGCAAAATGCGTCCAAGCGACCCCCTGACAGGGTACGCGGAGGCTAAACCGATAATATCTCCCTGATTCTTAGGGGCAATTCCGGCAAGATCACGGAATGCCTTACCGCCCCGATATCGACGGCATGCGAACGCTCGCCGTCATTCCGGTGGTCATTTACCATCTGGCGCTGAGGAAACTGGCGCCCGGTGGCTTCGTCGGCGTCGATATCTTCTTCGTGATCTCGGGCTATCTGATTACCGGGCTCATCTTCAAATCGGTGTTCGACGGCACGTTCAGCGTCGCCGACTTCTACTACCGCCGGATTCGCCGCATCCTTCCCGCGCTGGCGGCGGTGTATCTCGTGTCGCTGCTCCTGGCGCTGGTGCTGCTCTTTCCCGGCGAGCGCGCCACGATCGGCGAGGCGATCCTCTCGTCGATCGCCTTCTCCTCCAACATCTATTTCTACAGCATCGCCGGATATTTCGACGATACGCTGAAGATGAATCCGCTGCTCCACACCTGGTCGCTGTCGGTGGAGGAGCAGTTCTATTTCCTCATCCCCCCGATCATGCTGCTTCTCTCCCGCTGGGGCCGGCATGCGGTGGCGGTCGCGCTGGCGGTCGTCGCACTGGCCAGCCTGATCGCGGCGATCGTCGTCCTGCCGCGCGACGGATCGGCGGTTTTCTACCTGCTCCCGTTCCGCGCATGGGAATTGCTGGTCGGCAGCCTGCTTGCGATTGGCGCGGTACCGTTGATCCGGCAACGCTGGGCGGCAGAGCTGGCGTCGTTGGCGGGCCTGGCCCTGATCGCCGGGTCGGTTATGCTGCTGACGCCGGCGACCCCCTTCCCCGGCCTTGCCGCGCTGCCGGTGGTGATCGGCACCGCGCTCATCATCCATGCCGGGTCGAGCTTTCCGAAGGCGGGCGTCAACCGCCTGCTGGCGATCGGGCCGATGCGCTTCGTGGGCCTGATCTCCTACTCGCTTTACCTGTGGCACTGGCCGATCATCGTCTTCTACCCCTATGTTTTCGGCTATCCGACCCTTGCCGCCAAGGTCGTGATGTTCGGCATGTGCTTCGTCGTCGCGGTGCTGTCCTGGCGCTTCATCGAACAGCCGTTCCGGCACGGCAGCAGCGTGCGCGACCGCAAGCGCGTCTATGCGGTGGCGGGACTCAGCATGGCGGCGATCGCCACGACGGCGGCCCGTGCGCCGATTCTGATCGAGCGACTGCGCCCGACGCCGCCGGCTGTTGCGCAGGTGCTGGCGCAGCAGGAGCCGCCTGCGGATCTCTGGCGCGAGGATCAGTGCTTCCTCACCTCCCGGTCGCAGGATGTCGCGAATTTCGACCACGACACATGCCTGAAGACCGTCGCGGGACAGCCCAACGTGCTGCTGCTGGGCGACAGCCACGCCGCCCAATATTATGAGGCGTTGCGGCACATTCACCCGGATGTGAACCTGCTCCAGGCCAACAGCTCCGGCTGCCGCCCCGTCGCCACCGGCCAGTTCGACGACCGCTGCCGCGCGCTGATGCGCTTCATGCTCGACGATTTTCTGAAGGGTCGTCGCCAGCCGTCGCCCATCGACACCGTGCTGATCGCCGGACGCTGGCTGAAGGGCGACGCGCCGCTGATGGGCGATCTGGTCAGGCGGCTGCGCGGCGAGGGCTATCGGGTCGTGGTGATCGGCCCGGTCCCCGAATATCAGCAGCCGCTGCCCCGACTGGCGGCGATCGGGATCATGACTCCGTCGCGTCGCCCGTCGCAGTCACTGGACGGCGCCATTCGCGGTGCCGACATCGCACTCGGAGAGGCGGTCGAGCGCGCGGGCGGCATCTACCGCTCGCCCTACCGGCTGCTGTGCCGGGCAGGCGAGTGCCAGGTCTGGGTCGCGTCCGGCCAGGTGATGCAGTTCGACTATGGCCATCTGACGCTGGCAGGCGCGCGCGATGTCGTCAGGCGGCTGGACCTGCCGCTGCGCTGATCCGGCCCACGTCAGGGCCGCTTAATCGATAGGGCACTCACCCGCCTCTGTCCCTTCGCGCCGCACCTTGCGGACGAGCAGCTTGTCGGGCCGCCGCTCCTGCGCGATCTTGAACAGCGAATAGGTGTTGCTGATGTAGTTCGACACCGCGCTCGCGCCCTTGATCTGCTCGTCGACCGCCGGGGTCCGCTCGGCTTCGAACACGCGCACGGGACGGGTCGGGTCGTGCGTTTCGAAACGCGCGTAGAACCACGGCTCGCCGCGCTTCAGCGTCAGCGGCTTCGACAGGTCGTGCCACTCGAATGCCCACATCAAGGGCCGCAGCCAGATGTGGATCGGCAGGCGCCCGCACAGCAGGATGCCGGGCCACGGGTCCTTGCGGTAGTGCGCGATGGGGGGGAGCTGGGTCATGTAGACCGGCTCGTCGCTCAGAAAAATATAGGGGGTGATGATCTGGATGATCGGCTTGTCCGGGTGCCGCCATTCCTGTTCCGACACCATCGCCAGCAGCGAATTGAGATGCTTGGCCCGGACCGCCGACTTGTCGCCGTCGAGGTTGACCAGCGCCGGCTTGCCTTCGCTCGTCCGGCGGAACCCCAGATTGGCGTCGATCGGACAGGGAATCTCGAAAAGCTTGGCCTCATGCTCGAGGACCGAGGGGCAATAGCTCGCCGACTTGGCATGACGCGGCGGCGGATCGCCGCGCTGCACGCGCTTGGGGTCGGCCCAGATGAAGCGCGCCTTGTCGCCGTCGAGCAGCCAGCCGACATCGACGACCCTGCCCTTGCCCGGTTCCGCCCAGACGGGCACCGCCTCGCGCGCAAATGCCGCCTTGATCCGTTCAATCAGATTGCCCGCCATTCACCTGCCCCGAAAAGTCGATCAGCCGGACCATAGACGGCCCGGCTGATCATTGTCTTAAGTCATGATTCGGACGGCCACCAGCGCGTGCCGGCGCCCGTCGTCAGAGCAGGAAGTCGGTGTCGGCAAGGCTGGCGTTCGCTTCGAGGATGAAGCTGAAGTCCGCCGCCCCGTCGCCGTTGACATCGCCCGACACCAGCAGGTCGGCACCCGTCTGCTCGTAGCGCAGCTCGCCCGCCGTTCCGCTGAACGCCGCCGTGCCGATGAAGGCGAAGGCGTCGTTGGCGGGCGTGCCGGTGATCGCATCGATGTTCTGGAGGTCGATCCAGTCGCCATCGGCCGAGGTGAAGTCGGTGATGCGATCGAGCGTTCCGATGCCGAACTCGGTCAGGAGCTGGAACTGGAAGCGGTCCGCCCCCGTGCCGCCCGTGACGGTATCCGCGCCCGCCATGCCGACGATGCGGTCGTTGCCGCCGGCGCCAAACAGCACGTCATCCTGCGCCGAACCGTTGAGGCGGTTGTTCAGGTCGTTGCCGAACCCGGTCGATGCCGATGTGCCGTTGAAGGTCAGCGTTTCGATCGTGTCCATGCCCACCAGCGTGAAGGTCGCGAGCGACGTACGGATGCCGTCCGTTCCCGACGCGCCATTCTCCACCACGACGTCAGCGACGCTGTCGACGATATAAACGTCGCCGCCGTCGCCGCCCTCCATGATGTCGTTACCGGCACCGCCATCGAGGATGTCGTTGCCCGCGCCGCCGAACAGCGTGTCGTCGCCGTCACGGCCATAGAGCCGGTCGTTGCCGTCCATGCCCGACAGCGTGTCGTTGCCGGATGCGGCGGTGATGTCGTCATCCGTGCCGCTGCCGGTGCCGGTGAAGGCGCCTGCCCCGGTGAACACCATTTTCTCCACATTCGCGCTCAGCGTGTAGCTGGCAGCGGTGACATAGACATAGTCAGTGCCGCCCCCGACCAGTTCGACGATCACGTCGCCCGAATCATCGACATAGTAGATGTCGTTGCCCGCGCCGCCTTCCATGGTGTCGGCGCCGATGCCACCGTCCAGCTTGTCGCCGTCGTCGCCGCCATAGAGGCTGTCGCCGCCCGCGCCGCCGAACAGCTGGTCGAGACCGGTGCCGCCGAACAGCTGGTCACCGTCATCCTCGCCGCGCAGGACATCGTTGCCGGCATCGCCGTACAGCGTGTCGGTGCCCTGTCCGCCATCCATGACATCCGCGCCGTCAAGGCCGAAGACGATGTCGGCGCCGGTGCTGCCGGTGACGATGTTGGCCAGGCCGTTGGCGTTGACGGTCAGGCCGCCGATACCGATGACCAGACGCTCGACATTGTCGACCATGCTGATGTTGCCGCGCGCCTCGATCGTGTCGGTGCCCTGGCCCACCAGCTCGACCACCACGTCGCCGGCATCATCGACGACATAATAGTCGTTGCCGAAGCCGCCGATCATGCTGTCCGCGCCCGCGCCGCCGTCGAGCCTGTTGGAGCCGACGTCGCCGATCAGCGTGTTGGCGAACTCGTTGGCGAAGATGCGGACGTTGAGCGCACCCGCCGCCGACTGGAGCAGCTCGACTTCCGACCCGGCGGCCAGGACGAAGGTGCCCGACACGTTCACCGTATCGAAGCCGCCGCCGATGGCCTCCGTCACCACGTCGCCGAGATTGTCGGCGCGGTAGATGTCGTCGCCGCCCAGGCCGATCATCGTATCGGCGCCCGACATGCCGTCGATCTGGTCGTTGCCGGCACCGCCCGTGATGCTGTTCGCGGCCGTGTTGCCGGTGCCGACGAAATCGCCCGCGCCGATGAACTCGAGATTCTCGATGCCTGCGCCCAGCACATAGCTGTTCAGGCTGGTGCGGACGGTATCGACACCCGCCGAGTCGACGACCACGTCGCCGACATTGTCGACGATGTAGATGTCGTTGCCGGTCCGGCCGCTCATCACGTCCGCGCCGGTGCCGCCATCGAGCAGATTGTCGAACTCGTTGCCGGTCAGCACGTTGTCGAGGCCGTTGCCGGTGGCGTTGAGCGCGGCGGCCGCGCCCATCTGGAGCTTCAGCGTTTCGACATTGGCCGAGAGGCTGTAGCTGATCGACGAGAAGACCGTGTCCGAACCGCCATCGACGCCCTCGACCACCTGATCGCCGGCATCATCGACGAAATAGGTGTCGTTGCCGCCGAGGCCGGTCATCACGTCCGCACCGCCCAGGCCGTCGATCGTGTCGTTCTGACCGCCGCCGGTGATCTGGTTGGCAAGCGCGTTACCCGTGCCGGTGAAGTTGCCGAAGTCGGTGAAGATCAGGTTCTCGACATCGGCGCCCAGCGTGTAGGTGCGCAGTTCGGACTCGACCGTGTCGGTGCCCTCGCCCGGATTCTCGACGACGACATCGCCCGCCGACGAGACCCGATAGGTGTCGTCGCCGATGCCGCCTTCCATCAGGTCGTTGCCGTCGCCGCCGTCGAGCAGGTCATTGCCGTCGCCGCCATAGAGCGTGTCGTTCCCGGCATCTCCATAGAGCGTGTCGTCGCTGCCAAGGCCGCTGATCGTGTCGTTGCCGCCAAAGCCGCGGATCGTGTCCTCGCCGCCCGAGCCGTTCAGAACGTCATTGCTGTTGCCGCCGTCAACGATGATGCCGACATTGGTGCCGTCGAGAACGAACAGCTGGTCGTTGAACTGGATGCCTTCGACACCCACCAGATGGTCTTCGCCCAGGTTTCCGTTCTCCGGGAAGTTATCGACGACGATGTAGCCGCCCATCCCGTCCGCGGTGATCGTGAATTCCGAGCGGATTCCATTGATGTGGAAGATGTCGCCCGATCCGCCACCGCCATCGACGGTCTGGTTGCCCGCACCGCCGTAGATGTGGTCGTCACCACCGCCCGCGTCGATCATGTCGTTGCCCGACGCGTGGATGACGTCGTCACCGTTGCCGCCGAAGACCGTGTCGTCGCCGCCGAGCGCGCTGATCGTGTCATTGCCCTCGCCGCCGTCGAGCAGCCCCTGGCCGTTCAGGCTGTCGTTGCCCGAACCGCCATAGAGCGAGCCGTTGCCGACCAGCGTGTCATTGTCGTCGCCGCCAAAGAGCAAGCCGTTGCCGGTGATGATGTCGTTGCCCGCATCGCCTGACAGCGAGTTCGTACCTTCGCTGTCGATGATCGTGTCGGCACCGTCACCGCCGAAGATGCTGTCATCACCATGCTCGCCATGGAGCGTGTCGTCGCCCAGCCCGCCGGTGAGGATGTCGTTGTTGTTGCCACCATAGACGAGGTCGTTGCCGTCATCGCCCTTGATATTGTCCTCGCCGAAGCCGCCATAGGCGATGTCGGCACCGTCGCCGCCCTCGATCAGGTCGTCGCCGTCTTCGCCCAGCAGCTGGTCGTCGTCGGCGCCACCGTAGAGCAGGTCGTTGTTGGTGCCGCCCATGACCACGTCGAAGCCGTCACCGCCATAGATGGTGTCGATGCCTTCATAGCCGTCGAGCCGGTCATTGCCCGCGCCGCCGGTGATGGCGTCATTGCCCGCGCCGGTCTGGACGATGTCGTCATTGCCGGTGCCGACGATCACCTCGTCGGTGGTCGATGTCAGCAGGTCGATGATGCCGCCCGCCGCCACGGGGCCGAGAGCGCCGCCGCCGAAGCCGAACAGTTCGACCCCGGTGACCACGTCCTCGCCGCCGCCGGCACGATTGTCGACGATGTGCAGCCCGTCGGCTCCCAACGCGACCGTGTAGGTCGTCCGGCTTCCCGCATAATAGGCGGTGTCGATGCCGTCGCCGCCTTCCATCCGGTCGCTGCCGTCGGTCGCGATCAGATCGTCATCGCCGTTGCCGCCATAAAGGCTGTCCACGCCGGTCGAGCCGGTCAGTATGTCGCGGCCCTCGTCGCCCGACAGATATCCACGCCCGGTGAGCAGGTCGTTGCCGTCACCGCCATACAGCTTGTTGTTGCCGAGGATGTCGGTGATCGAGTCCGCGCCCGATCCGCCATAGAGGTCATCGTCGCCCTCGCCCACGCCGGCGATGATGTCGTCGCCGTCATCGCCATAGACGCGGTCGTCATGCGCGCCGCCGTCAAGATAGTCGCCGGAGGCACCGCCGCGCAGCACGTCTTCCTGCGTGCCGCCGTACAGGCTGTCGGAGCCGGCCCCGCCTGACAGCGAGTCGTCGCCCTGGCCGCCGAAGATATCGTCCGACCCAGTGCCGCCATCGACATCGTCGTCGCCATCGTCGCCGAACAGGTCGTCATTCCCCGCATCGCCGCGGATCACGTCGCCTTCGGTGCCGCCACGAATGGTGTCGTTGTCGTCGCCGCCATAGAGCGTGTCGTTGCCCGCGAGACCCTCGATCAGGTCATCGCCGCCATTGCCGCGCACGGTATCATTGCCCGAGCCCAGGTTGACGAGCGGCGGATTGGGCGCGCTGTGATCGTTGATGATATCGGCACCCGCCGTGCCTTCGACGTCCACACCGTAATTGGGATCGGTGATGTAATCGGCGTCGAGGAAGCGGACATCGTTGATACCGATCAGAATGTCCGCGCCGTCCGGCGTTCCGGGCCGGTTGTCGGTGACATAGGTGACGCCGTCGATCGTGACGATCGTATAGTCGTTCCGGTTGCCCGAATAATAAGCGATGTCGGGCGCGTCGATCGTCTGACCGCCGCCGTACATCTTGTCGTCGCCACCGCCGCCATAGAAGACGTCGCCGCCGAGGCCGCCATAGAGGCGATCCTCGCCCAGACCGCCATGGAGCGTGTCGTTGCCGTCGTCGCCGTTCAGAACGTCCTGGCCGTTACCGCCATAGAGCGTGTCGTTGCCCGCATTGCCGCTGAACAGGTCGTCGCCATCATTATAGACCCACGGCGCGATCACGTCGTCGCCGGCGCCGCCCTCCGCGACGCTGTTGCCGACTGCGATGATCGAGTCGTCGCCCGCGCCGCCGTACAGCTCGAAGCTGCCGAACAGATTGTCGTTGCCGTCTTCGCCGAACAGCTTGCCGTTGCCGCTCAGGCTGTCGTTGCCGTCGCCGCCATAGAGCTCGCCCGAACCGTTGAGCGTGTCGTTGCCGATGCCGCCGTAAAGGAAGCCGGAGCCGCTGATGCTGTCGTTGCCGGCTTCGCCTTCGAGGAGATTCTGGCCGTCATTGTCGATGATGCGGTCATTGTCGTCGCCGCCATAGACGGTGTCGTCGCCCGCTCCGCCGTCGAGATAGTCGTTGCCGGTGCCGCCCGCGAGCAGATCCGTTCCCGCGCCGGCATAAAGCTGGTCGAGGCCCGCGCCGCCCTGCAGATCGTCGTCGCCGTCCGCGCCGACCAGCACGTCATTTCCGACATTGCCGAGCAGCACGTCATTGCCGATGCCGCCGAGCAGATGGTCGTTGCCGGTGCCGCCGTCGAGCGTGTCGTTGCCTTCGAGGCCGGAAATGACGTCGTCATTGGCTGTGCCGCCGATCGTGTCATCACCCGCGCCGCCGTCGATGTACTGGCCGGCGCTGGCCGCCGCGACGCTGCCGTCGGTGAACTGCAACGCCTCAATGCCGGTCAGCCTGTCGGTGCCCTCGCTCGTGAAGTTTGCGATGACATTGAGGACGCCCACCGACGCGACGATGGTGTAGCGATCGCGCTGGTCGACATAGACGGCGATATCGCTGTCCGCTCCACCGTCGATCGCGTCGTCGTTGTTATGGTCGAAGGGCGCGCCGCCCGCCGCGACCGTCAGGCCGACATTATAGACGACCCAGTCGCCGCGGATCGTATCGTCGCCGTCGCCGCCATAGAAGGTCTGCTTGCCGTCGGCGCTGATCTCGTAAAGCGTCGAGCCGCGCAGATAGTCGTTGCCCCCGTCGCCATAACCCACGGCATTGGCGTAGACGAGGATCGAGTCATTGCCGGCATCGCCGTGCAGCTCGCCGCCGCCCTTGACGGTGTCGTTGTCGTCATCGCCATGCGCCAGGTCGCCCGACGTCAGGATGCTGTCCGCTCCCGAACCACCATAGGTGGTGCCGGATGAATAGATCACGTCATTATCGTCGCCGCCGTAGATGGAACCGATGGCGTAATTGTAGAAATTGCCGATCTGGTCGTTGCCGGCATCGCCGTGGATCTCGCCATCGGCCTGGATGTAATCGTCGCCGGCATCGCCATGGACGACGTTCAGCCCGATCTCGTCATAGATCTGGTCGTCGCCGTTGCCGCCGCTGATCGTGTCCGCGCCCTGGCCACCATAGATGATGTCGCCATCGTCGCCGCCCAGGACATTGTCCGAACCGCCGCCGGCATAGATGTGGTCGATGCCCGCATCGCCGACCAGCAGGTCGTTGCCCGATCCGCCGTCCAGCACGTCGTTGCCGATGCCGGCATAGAGCTGGTCGTTGCCGTCGTCGCCGAACAGGCGGTCATTGCCCGCATAGCCGTTGATGACGTCATCGCCGGAGTCGCCGATCAGAATGTCGTCGAACGGCGTACCGTTGATGGTGAGACCGAAATTGGGATCGGTCGGATAGGGGTTGGCGAGTTCGTCGTCGTTGAAGACGAACAGTTCGATGCCGACCAGCGTATCGGTGCCGAGCGGCGATCCGGCGCGCAGGTCGGTGACCGTGACGGTGCCGTCGCCATTGCCGGTGATGCGGAACGTCGCGCTCAGATATTCGAAGACGCCCGAGCCGCTGTCGGTGAAGGTATAAGCGCCGATATTGGCGGCGTAATAGGCCTTGTCATAGCCCGAGCCGCCATAGATCTGGTCGGTGCCTTCGGCGCCGGTGACGTCGTCATCGCCCGACCCGCCGACGAGGATGTCGTCGCCATAACCGCCGTTGATCTCGTCATTGCCCGACCCGCCATAGAGCGTCTCGGTACCCGAGCTATAGTAATAATATTGCCAGCCGCGCAGCGTGTCGTCGCCCTCGCCGCCATAGGCGACCGAGCCCTGTGTCGCGATGCTGTCATCGCCGTCGCCGCCGTCCAGCTCGCCCGTGCCGTTCAGGCTGTCGTTGCCGACATCGCCGAACAGCAGGCCGCTGCCGGTGATGACGTCGTTGCCGTCGTCGCCATGGACTTCGCCGTTCGCGTTGATCGTATCGTTGCCGAACCCGCCGCTGACGATGTTGTCGCCCTGGGTATCGGTGATCTGGTCGTCGCCCAGACTGCCGGCGATGGTGTCGTTGCCGATGCCGCCGAAGAGCTGGTCGTTGCCGTCACCGCCGTCGATCGTGTCGTCGCCGCTGTCGCCATGAACGAGGTCATAGCCCGCGCCCGCGTCGATCACGTCATTGCCGTCGCCGCCATAGACAACGTCGTTGCCAATGCCGGCACCGTCGAACTCGATGCCCGGCACGCTGGCGCCGTCGGCCAGGATGTTGTCGTCGCCCGCACCGCCGAACACACGGTCGTTGCCGCTGCCCGTGTCGAGCTGGTCGTTGCCGTCACCGCCGGTGGCGATGTCGTCGTAGAAGGTGCCGGTGATGGCATCGTCGCCGACCGTGCCGTCCAGCGTCAGGCCGGTGTTGCCGTTGTTCACCTGGAAATCGACATCGGTGAGGCGCAGCGTCTCGACGCTGTTGACGGTGTCGGAGCCGTCCGACCCGTAGTTGCCGACGACCGTGTATCCGCCGAGGCCATTCTGCGCGATGGTATAGTCGCCGCGGCCGCGCGAATAGATCGCGACGTCGTCATTTTCGCCGCCGTCGATCACGTCATCGCCGGTGCCGCCCTGGATCAGATCCTCGCCAAAGCCGCCGTAGATGGCGTTGGCACCCGAGTTATTGCCCGCGAAGATGCGGTCGTCGCCCTCGTCGCCGAACGCCGTGTCCTCGCCAAAGTTGATCGAGATGCTGTCGTTGCCCTGGCCGCCATAATAAGTGGCGCTGCCTTCGTGGAAGATATCCTGGAACAGGCTGTCATTGCCCTCGCCGCCATAGGCGACCGAGTTGCCGAACGGATCGAGGCTGTCGTCGCCTTCGCCGCCGTAGAGCGTGCCGCTGCCGGAGACGCTGTCCTGACCGGCATCGCCGTACATGTCGCCCGTGCCCGAGACGGAGTCGTTGCCGTCGCCGCCGTAAAGCTGGCCCGAACCGGTGACCACGTCCTCGTCGGCACCGCCATAGAGGAAACCGCTGCCCGCCAGATGATCGTCGTCGTCATCGCCGTGGATGATGTTGACGCCTTCATAGTCGGTGATGGTGTCGTCGTTGTTGCCGCCGAACAGCCGATCGTCGTGGAGGCCGCCCTGGATGACGTCGTCCTCCTCGCCGCCATAGATGGTGTCGAAGCCCGAGCCGCCGAACAGGTCGTCGTCGCCTTCCTCGCCGTAGATCGTGTCGTTCCCGGTCTTGCCGCGCAGCACGTCGGGCCCCTGACCGCCGAAGAGCGTGTCGTTGCCGCCGCCACCCGAGATGGTGTCGAAGCCCGGCCCGGCGAAGATCGTGTCGTCGCCCTGCAGATCATAGTTGGTGATCGGGTTGCTGAGATCGGGGGTGATCGGCGTGATCGCCCCGGCCTGTGCATAGAGCGGTGTACTGGGCGCCTGATCGTCGGCGCTGCTGGCGTAATAGGTGTAGCCCGCGAAGGTCGCGAGCGGCAGTTCCTGATCGTCGAAGACTAGCACCTCGACACCGTCGAGAATGTCGCTGCCCTCCGGCGCGCCGGGCCGGTTGTCGGTCACGGTGAAGGTGCCGTCGCCATTGTCAGTGACGGTATAGTCGGCGCGGTTGCCGCTGTAGCGGGCGCTGTCATAGCCCGCGCCGCCGAACAGCATATCGTTGCCGTCGAGCGCGGAGTCGCCCAGCAGCTCGTCGTCGCCGTCGCCGCCATAGAGCGTGTCGCCGCCGGACAGGCCGCTCAGCTTGTCCTCGCCCGCGCCGCCGTACAACGTCTCCGATCCGGCCGCGCCGGTCAGTTCGTCGTCGCCGTCGTCGCCATGGCCCTCGCCCGACTGGACGGTCACGCGGTCGTCGTCGGCACCGCCGTAGAGCAGGCCCGAGCCGTTCAGCGTGTCGTCGCCCTCGTCGCCATAGAGCGTGCCGCTGCCGGTGATGCTGTCGTCGCCCAGACCGCCATGGACGGTGCCGGTGGCGTTGATGCTGTCGCTGCCATCCTCACCATCGACATCATTGGTGCCCTGGGTGTCGGAGATCGAGTCATTGCCCTCGCCGCCGCGGATCAGGTCATCGCCGCCGCCGCCCTGCAGATAGTCGGGGCCGACACCACCGTACAGCGAGTCGTTGCCG
The DNA here is from genome assembly GCA_964544675.1 of uncultured Sphingobium sp. GTDB lineage: Bacteria > Pseudomonadota > Alphaproteobacteria > Sphingomonadales > Sphingomonadaceae > Sphingobium. The sequence continues at coordinate 28,123 of CAZJCT010000005.1, read as the reverse complement.
AAGCCGCCATAGATGGTGTCGCCACCGCCATTGCCGTTCAGCGTGTCGTTCGACGACGTGCCATGGATGATGTTGTCGGACGAGGTGCCGTCGACGGTGATGCCGGTGCCGGTGCCGCCCGGCGAGTAGCTGGGCGTGAAGTTGTCGAGCGTCAGGTCGCCGACCGAGATGCTGAGCAGCCGCGCCATCGTAACGGGCGCATGCGCCCCCGCACCGGCGTCGCGGTCATAGTTGACCAGCACGTCGGCACCATCCTGCACCAGCTCGAGATGGCCGGTCAGGAACGGATTGTCGCCGCTGGCATAGCCGATCGCCTGGCTGAGGATCGTGTTCAGCTCGATCACGTCGCCGCCGGGGCCGCCGACGAAATCGGTGATGATGTCCGCGCCCGATGACGCGGTCCAGTGAAGCGCGTAGGTATCGACCCCAGCGCCGCCGGTCAGCGTCGAGCCTTCGCCACTATAGCCGACTAAAGCGAAGCGGTCGTTGCCGGTGCCGCCATCGATGCTGTTGGTACCCTGATAATCGACGAACTGGTCGTTGTTCGCGCCGCCGACCATGATGTCATCGCCCGCGCCACCGTCGAAGTAATCGTCGCCCGCGCCGCCATCCATCTGGTCGTTGCCGCGCCCGCCATAGAGCGCGTCACTGCCACCGTTGCCGTTGATGATGTCGTCGCTGGGCGTGCCGCTCAGGCTGTGCCCGTTATCGTCGTCATTGATGACCGCACCGGTGCCGTCGGGACCGAATTGCGGGGTGAAGTTGGCATAAGTGAGAGTCGTGGCGTCGACATTCTGGAGCCGCAGGACGGACTCCCAGACCGTGCCGCTGGCATCGGCGCTGTACTGCAGCACGGCGTCGGTGCCGTCCTGGAACAGGCGCAGATGGCCGGTGACGAACGGATTGTCGGCATTGGCGAAGGAGATGCCGTCGAGCGAGTTGACGTTGATCACGTCGCCGCCCGCGCCCGCCTGGAAGTCGGTCACGACATCAGCCGCGTAGCCGATCCGCCAGTTGAGGTCGTAGCGGTCGGAGCCCGTGCCGCCGGTCAGCGTATCGAAATTGCCGAGATAGCTGACGTTGCTGAACGTGTCGTCGCCAGCGCCGCCATCGGCGCTGTTGGTGCCCTGAGTGTCGTTGAACTGGTCGTTATTGTCGCCGCCGAACAGAGCATCGTCACCGGTGCCGCCATCCAGATAGTCGTTACCCACGCCGCCGTTCAGCGTGTCGAGGCCCGCGCCGCCATAGAGGGCATCGTTGCCGCCATTGCCGTTGATGACGTCGTTGCTCGGCGTGCCGCTGAGCGAGTGGCTGGCATCATCGTCGTTGATGACCGCGCCGGTGCCGTCGGGGCCATATTGCGGGGTGAAATTGTCGTAGGTGAACGCCGAAGCGGTCGTGTTGTGCAGCCGGATCACATCGGCCCAGTCGTCGCCGATGCCATCGGCATTATACTGGAGCAGCGTATCGGTGCCGTCCTGCGTCAGGCGCAGATAACCGCGCAGGAACGGATTGTCGCCGCCCAGATAGACGCCGCCGACATTGTTGATGTTGATGACGTCGCCGCCGACGCCGGTGGCGAAATCGCTGATCGTGTCTAGCGTGCTCGTCGCGAACCAGTTGAGGTTGTAGCTATCGCGCCCGTCGCCGCCGACATAGCCATCAAGGCCGGTGCCCAGGCCGACATTGTTGAAAATGTCATTGCCCTCGCCACCATAGAGGCTGTTGTCGCCCTGTGTGTCGTCGAGCGTGTCGTTGCCCGCGTCGCCATAGGATGTGTCGTTGCCCGAACCGCCATAGACGCCGTCATTGTCGTCGCCGCCATGCAGTTCGTCGTCCCCGGCACCGCCGTCGAGATGGTCGCTGCCTGCAGCGCCGAACAGCGCATCCGCACCATTGCCGCCGTACAGCGTATCGCTCTCCGTCCCGCCTTCGAGCAGGTCCGCGCCGTTGAGGCCGCTCAGCACGTCGTTGCCGCCGCCGCCATAGAGCTGGTCGTTGCTCGCCGTGCCGTTGATGTTGTTGGGCAGGTCGTCCCCGAACACCGTGATGCCCGTGCCTTCCGGCGCGTAGCTGGGCGAGAAATTGTCGATCGTGAAGTCCTCGGGGCTGGTGCCTTCGAGCACCAGCACCGTCTGCCACGCATCGCCGCCGCCGTTGGTGTCGACCTGCAACCAGGTGCCGGAGAAATCGTCCGCCACCACGAGGCGCATATGGCCGGTCAGGAACGGATTGTCGCCGCCCGCGAGGCCAGTCAGGCTGTTGAGGATGTTCTGGATCTGCAGGACATCGCCGCCCGCGCCGGTCGCGAAGTCGGTGATGACGTCAGCCGTGCGGCCGGCCGCGACCATCGCCAGGTGATAGGTGTCGCTGTCCGCGCCGCCGGTGAAGACATCCGCCGCGCCGCCGTCATAGCTGACATCATAGAAATTGTCGTTGCCCGCGCCGCCGCTGAAGGTCGCGCCCGCGCCGGTGACGGTCAGGCGGTCGTCGCCGTCGCCGCCGCTGACATTCGATCCCTCGCCGCCCTGCAGCGTGTCGTTGCCGGTGCCGCCATCGACGGTCGCGCCAGTGCCGCCATAGACCTGATCGTCGCCCTCGCCGCCGTAGAGCTGGTCGTTCGCGCCCGATCCGCCGTAGATGGTGTCGTTGCCCGCACCGCCATAGGCCGTATCGTCGCCCGCGCCGCCGTCGATATAGTCGTTCTCGGTCCCGCCATCGAGCGTGTCATTGCCGTTGCCGCCATAGAGGCCGTCACCGCCCGCGTCGCCGGCGATCGTGTCATCACCCTCCTGGCCGTGCAGCGCGTCTCCGTCGGCACCGCCCTCGATCGTGTCGTTATCGCCCCCGCCGTAGACGGTGTCGCCGCCATCGCCGCCATAGATGGCGTCCTCGCCCTCACCGCCATAGATCGTGTCGTTACCGCCATTCCCGAAGATGCTATCATTATCGGGCGAACCGTTCAGGGTCTCGGCGGTATCATCGCCGTTGACCGTGTCGCCAGTGCTCGTGAAGTGGAAGCCGCCAATGAAATTCTGCGGTGTCAGATCGGCAGTTGCCACATTCTGAAGGCGTACAAGGCTTTCATAGACCGGCGTCGGTGCGCCCGGATCCCGACAAAGCTGGAAAAGCGTATCCGCACCATCGGCGACCAGACGCAGCCAGCCCTCAACGAAGGGGTTGGTCGTCGGGTCGTACCCATAGCTGTGCTGGAGTTGGTAGAGCAGGTCGTTGACACCACGAGTCCCGATGAAGTCGATGCGATCTTCCGAAACGTCGAAGTCGGTGACGATGTCGGTTGTTACGTTGCCGCCCGTATAGAAGCTGACGTGGAAGGTGTCGGCTCCGGCCCCGCCGCTCACGGTATCGACGCCGCCGTCTCCGAAATCCCAGCCGAGCCAGCGGATGGTGTCGTCTCCGTCTCCGCCATAGGTCGTATTTGTGCCGATCCAGTCGCTCAGGAAATCATTGCCGGCACCGCCATAGAGCGAGTCGTTGCCATACACCTGCGTCCGATCGACTTCGTTCCCAAGGAAGTCATCGCCTTCGCCGCCGTAAATTTCGTCATCGTCGGCATCGCCAAGGAGGACGTCGCCGCCGCCGTCACCGTATAGCGCGTCGTTACCACTCCCCCCGTAAATGCCGTCGAGCGCATCACCGCCGCGGATGATGTCATCACCATTCTCGCCCCGAAGAGTATCGATGTCGGCTCCGCCCTCGATATCGTCGTTACCGTCTCCGCCGAACACATTGTCGTTACCGGCATCGCCCGCGATCTGGTCGTCGCCGAGGCCGCCATAAACGAGGTCGCCGCCGTCGCCGCCCGACACGACGTCCGCGCCGCCATAGGCGTTGATGGTGTCGTTGCCGCCATTGCCGTTGATTGTGTCGTTGTCGACCGTGCCGTTCAGCGTGTTGCCATTGTCGTCATCATTGATGGTGACGCCGTCGACGCCGCTGGGCGACAGGTTCTGGACAATGTTGTCGCGGGTCAGCAGCGTCGGATCGAGATTGCTGAAGCGCAGCACGTCGGCCCAGCCATCGCCGCCGCCATTGGTGTCGATCTGCAGCAGCGCATCCGTACCGTCCGCCACGAAACGCAGATGGCCCGACGCGAACGGGTTCGTCCCCGAGGGAACACCGCTCAGCGAGGCGATGATATAGGTGAGGTCGAGCTTGTCGCCGCCCGCGCCCGGCGTGAAATCGGTAATCACGTCAACCGTGTAGGACGAACTGTAGTAATAGGGACGGAAGGTGTCGATGCCCGCGCCGCCAGTGAACTGGTCGACCGCGCCGCCATAAAGCGAGACCCAGGTGAAGAAGTCGTCGCCCTCGCCGCCGTCGGCGGTGCCGCCGCCGGTGCCGGTCAGGTACAGCTCGTCATTGCCGGCATCGCCGTACAGCGCGCCCTGCGCGTTCTGGATATAGTCGTTGTCCGCGCCGCCCGACAGAATGTCACCGGCTTCGCCGCCGCCATAGATGCTGTCGTTGCCGGCACCGCCGTCGATGGTGTCGTCGCCCGAGTCACCCTGGATATAGTCGTTGCCGCCATTGCCGTCGATGACGTCATTCTCGGTGCCGCCGTAGAGGCTATCGCCGGTTTCGCTGCCCGTGAGCGTGTCGTCGCCACCTTCGCCATGCGCCTGACCGCCGCTCGCGTCGCCGCCGAGGTCGAGGTCGTCACTGCCCGCGCCGCCATAGAGATAGTCGGCGCCCGTTCCGCCATCGACGCTGTCGTTGCCCGAACCGCCGTAGACGGTGTCGCTGCCGTCGCCGCCAGTGACGGTATCATTGCCGCCATAGGCGTTGATCGTGTCGTTACCGCCATTGCCGTTGATGATGTCGCCGTCGACCGAGCCGTTGAGCGTGTTGCCGTCGTCATTGTCGTCGATCGTCAGGCCCGACCCGTCAAAGCTGAACGCCTGGACGATGTTGGCGGGAGTCAGACTCGTGGCGTCGACATTCTGAAGACGCAGGATGGAGTAGAAATCCGCATCATTGCCGGTCGCACTGGGGTTATACTGGACGAGCGTGTCCGCACCGTCCTGGAACAGCCGCAGATAGCCCGCGACAAAGGGGTTGAGGTCGGTGAAGTTGAACGCGGCGAAATCGAGCTTGTCGCCGCCCGCACCCGGCGCGAAATCGGTGACGATGTCGACATCCCAGGAGGGGTTCACACCATAGAAGCTATAGGTGTCGATCCCGTCGCCGCCGGTCATCGTCGCGACGCCGTAAATATAGCTGACATGGGCGAAGACATCGTCGCCGCCATCGCCATGAACCGTATCGGTGCCCTCGTTGCTGCCGAAATAGGACGCGACGCGGATCGTGTCGTTGCCCTCGCCGCCATAGACGGTGTCGCTGCCGCCGCCGCCATAGGTATAGTAATCGGCGCTGGTGAAGATGCTGTCGTTGCCTTCGCCGCCGTACAGCGTGTCCGATCCATCGACCGGGTTGTAATAGCTGTCGCCGTAGAGCGTGTCGTCGCCGGCCCCGCCCTCGATCACATCGCTGCCGCCGCCGCCATAATAGACGGAGTCGCCATAGATGGCGTCGTTGTCATCGCCGCCCTGGAGCGTGTCGTTGCCCGCAGCGCCGCCATAATATTGCTCGCCGACGATGAAGTCTGCGCCGGTGCCGCCGCTGATCGTGTCGCCGTTGCTGCCGCCATAGAGGCTGTCATCGTCCGCGCCGCCATCGATCGTGTCCGCGCCACCCTCGCCAGTGACGGTATCCCCGCCGCCATTGCCGTTGATGATGTCGGCATCGCCCGATCCGTTGAGCGTGTTGCCATTGTCATTGTCGTTGATGATCAGGCCGACGCCGTCGGGCGAGAAGTTCTGGACGATATTGTCGCGCGTCAGGTCGCCCGCGTTGACGAGGTTGAGGCGCAGCAGCGGCTGCCAGCCATAGCTGCCGCCCGAACCGTCGCGATCATATTCGAGGACCGCGTCGCCGCCATCCTGAACGAAGCGCAGATAGCCGTTGCCGAACGGATTTTCACCCGCAGGCAGGTTGTTGAAGGCCAGGCTGCCGATATCGAGCAGATCGCCCCCCGGCCCCGCCAGGAAATCGGCGACGATGTCGGCATCGGTCGCCCCGCCGTTGCTCAGCACGACATAGGTATCGACGCCGTCGCCGCCCGCCATGATGGCCTCGCCCTGGCCATAGCCGACATATTCGAACCGGTCGTCGCCCGCGTCGCCGCTCAGATAATCCGCCCCGGCGCTGCCGCCATAAAGCGGGCTGGTGTAGATGGTGTCGTTACCCTCGCCACCGAAGACGAGGTCATTGCCGCCGATGCCGCCATAATAGACCGTGTCAGCATAGATGGAGTCGTTACCGTCGCCGCCATAGACGGTGTCGCCGCCGCCGCCGCCATAATAGATATTGTCGGCATAGATGGCGTCGTCGCCGCCACCGGCGTCGATGGTGTCACCGCCGCCGTTGCCACCATAATAGCTGTCGCCATAGATCTGGTCGCTGCCTTCGCCGCCGGTCAGGCTGTCGTTCGCGCCATTGCCGCCGTAGAAGCTTTCGCCATAGAGCGTATCGCCCCCACCGCGACCGTCGATCGTGTCGACGCCCGCGCCGCCATTGAGCGTGTCGCTCGTCTCGCTGCCGGTGATGATGTCGTCGCCGCTGCCGCCCTCGACAAAGCCGCCATCGCTGTCTTCTCCCAAGGCGATCTGATCGTGACCCGCGCCGCCGTACAGCTGGTCATAGCCTGCGCCGCCCTCGATCACATCCGCGCCGCCGCCGCCATAGACGGTGTCGTTGCCGCCCAGCGCGTCGATGCTGTCGCCCGCCGCGCCGCCATAGAGCGTGTCGTCGCCTTCGGTGCCGGTGATGGTCAGCGGCTCGGCCAGGTCGGGCTCGAAGCCGCCGAAGTTGAACGCGGTGAACTCGGCCGGCGCCCGGTTTTCGAACCGGACGATCGCCACGCCCTCCTGGTCGCCGTCGGCACCGTCATAGTCGCCGATCAGCAGCGTGTCGGCGCCGTCCTGCAGCAGCACGAAATGGCCGGTCGAGAACGGATTTTCGCCCGACACCAGATTGGGCAGGCCGGGCAGGTTGCTCAGGTCGAAGATATCGCCCGCATCGCCGGTCGCGAAATCGCTGATCGTGACGAGCCCGTGGCTCGAACCATAGTTGAACCCGGTGTAGCGATAGCTGTCCTGGCCGTCGCCGCCGGTATAGACGGTTTCCCCACCGGTATAACCGACTTCCTCGAATATGTCGTCGCCCGCGCCACCGTCGAAATTGCCGCTGGAATAGCGGGTGCGGATGATGTCGTTGCCTTCGCCGCCATAGATATCGACTGTGGCGTTATAGGCTTCGAGATTGTCATCGCCGTCGCCGCCCAGGATCTGCGAGGGCGAGGCAGGCAGCGATGCCGCAGCGACAAAGGCCGAAGCCTCGCCGCCGCCTTCGCCGCCATAGATGGTGCCGTCGAGATAGACGCGGTCGTTGCCGGCCCCACCTTCCATCTGATTGACGCCGCCATAAGCGTAAATCTCGTCGTCGCCGTCGCCGCCGTACAGCGCGTTGTTGCCCGAATTGTCCTCGATATGGTCGGCGCCTTCGTCGCCCGACAATATGTCGTCGCCACCCTCGCCGCCGATATAATCGTCGCCGGTGCCGCCATAGATCTCGTCATTGCCCGACCCGCCGTACAGCTGGTCGGCGCCGTCGCCCTGCGTCGGCAGGCCGATGACCACGCCTTCACGCAGTTGGAAGGCCCAGACGCCAGGCGTACCGAGATTGCCGTCGCTGGTGGCGAGATTCGTCGCGCTCGTGACAGGGAGGGTGTAGGTGATTCCGTTGAAGCTGATGCGCGGCGTGCCGACGTCGAAGCCCTCGGCCTCGAACCGGTAGACGACATCGAAATCGCCGCCGCCCAGCGCCGTGATCTGGACCTGCGCCGCCGTCGGCACGGTGCCGAAGCGATAGCGGCCGACGTCGTCGAAGGTGACGGTGATCGTGTTGGTACCGGCGTCGAAATCATACCAGAGCAGATTGCTGCCGGTGCTGTTGCCGCCCGCGCTCGGCGTCAGCACGCCGGCACGCGTGTCGAGATCTACGGACAGCAGGTAGAAGCCGATGTTACCCAGCTGCGCAAAGCCATTGTTGTTGAGCGAGAGGCTCGTCACCGGATTGCCGTTGACCACCCAGTCGGTCGCGTCGAAATCCTCCGGGAAGGCGATACTGAACGAGCTGTCGTCGTTGCGACCGACATTGTTCTCGCCAAAATCCGAATCGCCGCCCAGCCCGTTGACCAGCGCATTGCCGAGCGGCCCGAAATAGGCCGACACATCGCCGGAATCGGTGGGCACATAGACGCCCTCATTACCGCCGAAAATGCGGTCGTTGCCGTTGCCGCCATAGACGGTATCGTCGCCCAGCCCGCCTTCGAGCTGGTCGTTGCCATTCTGGCCGTCGATATAGTCGCTGCCGCCCATGCCGTCGATCGTATCGCCGCCGGATCCACCGTAGAGGCCCTCGCCATCGTCGGTACCGTCGATGATCTGGCCCTCGATCACCGGATTGGCGCCGGTGTCGAAATTGGCGCTGGTCAGCGTCGAGGAATCGACGTTCGCGAGGCGGACCAGCGGCAGATAGCCGTTGTAGATCAGGACGGTGTCGGCGCCATCCTGCCGCAGTTCGAGCTGGCCGATCTCGAACGGATTGTCGAACTGGGAAATGTAGCCGGTCAGCACGAGATGCGCGAGGCCGAGCACGTCCTCCGCCACGTCGAAATCGGTGATGACGTCGTGGATGTAGTTTCCGGTCTCGTTCTCGTACCGTTCGTTATACGCGAGATAATAGATGTCCGCGCCCGCGCCGCCGGTGAAGCTGTCGACGAAGCCATCCGTGAAATCGCCACTGTCGCGATAGTCGCGATAATCCCCGACATTCGCGAAGCCCGCATCGCTGGGCGGCGTGTTGGGCTGCGGTTCGCCGACGTAGATGGCGGCATTGTCACCGAACACGTCGTTGCCATCGCCGCCGTAAAGCGTGTCCGCGCCCTCGCCGCCGTCGATCAGGTCGTCGCCGCCCTCACCCTCGAGGATGTCGTCGCCCCAGTCGCCGACCAGGATATCGCTGCCGTCGCCCGCATGCAGCAGGTCCGACTCGCCCGTCCCGTTCCAGATGTCGCCGCCGTCCGACAGCGTGCCTTCGGTCGAGAAGCCTGTCCCGTTGCGCGCCAGCGAGGGCGAGAAATTGTCGGCCTCGAAATCCTCCAGATTGACGCCGGTCATGCGGATCAGCGTGTTCCAGTTGCTGCCGGTGCCGTCGAAATCGACCTGGAGCAGCACATCGTCGCCGTCCTGCACCAGCTGCATATAGCCGTTATGGAACGGGTTGGTGCCATAGATGTAGCCGTTGAGATTGCCGTTCGCGAGGAAGTCGCGAAGGTCGATCTGGTCCATGCCGTCAGGATGGCTGAAACCGGCCTTGAAGTCGGTAATGACGTCTTCGGGCGCGCCGGGATAGCCGTTCGTCATCTGATAGCCGTTGCTGCCGGTCCCGCCGGTCAGCGTATCGGCGTAATCGTTGCCGATCTGGCCGTAGAAGCTGTCGGGATCGTCGCCGCCATCATAGGTGCCGGCACCCGTGTTATAGCTAAAGAGGTAATCGAAGCCCGCGCCGCCATAGGCGCTCGACCCGTCCGACGACAGGCCGATCTGGTCATGGTCGTCGCCGCCATAGATGGTGTCGGCCGCGCCGCCGGGATCAAAGCCGTAGATGATATCGTTGCCCGCGCCGCCATCGATCGTCTTCGCGCCCGAACCGCTATAGATCTGGTCCGACCCGTCGCCGCCATAAACGATATCGTCGCCATTGCCGGTTTCGATATAGTCGGCACCCGTGCCGCCAAAGATGCTGTCGTTGCCGTCTCCGGCATAGATCTGGTCGCCAAGGCCGTTGACGAACTCGCCCAGTTCGGGATCGTAAAAGCTGTCAAAGCCGTGATCGGCACCGATGATCGTCTCATCGCCCGCGCCGCCATAAACGACGAGCTGAAGCCGCGCACCTTCCTCGAAGGTCAGGCCCGACGCGTCGACGCTCTGGCCGTCCTGGATGATGTCGATCTGGCCCTCGCCCGCGATGGTCAGGACCGGCGCGGACGGCGCATCATCGACGTGGAACGTGATATGCGCGGGAGCGGAGCCGGGCGCTCCGGGCGTTGAGACTTCCGGGGGAGCGAGATAGATGCCCTCCACATTCTCAACATCCGCCTGCATGTCGACAATACCGCGCACCGAGAGCCAGTCGAAGCCCTCGCCACCGTCGTAGATGCCCTGGACGACCAGCGGCTGGTCGCCCGAGCTGTTCCCGACAAGAAGTACGTCGTCGCCATCTGCACCGTAGATCTCGTCAAAGCCGGTCGACACACCGACGTTGAAACCGCCTCCCAGTATGTCGCCTTGCGACGATCCCGTGATGAGGTCGTTTCCGAACGATCCGACAAGAGCCTGGCGGACGGCCAGCCCCTCTGCCGCGTTGAGGATCAGGTCGCCCGAATCGACGCCGAAAAGGACGTACAGGTCGCTGCCGCCTTCATAGACCGGACCGGTGGGAGCCGAGAAGTTCACGAACGTCAGCGCGGGCATCGTGTAGCTGACCTGCGTTCCGGCACCCGCCGGCGCCAGGAGCAGCAACGTATCGACGCCGTCGCCGCCGGTGACGGTCTCCAGCCCGGAACTTGCGACCAGCGCGTGCCAATACACGACCTGCATCTGGGTGCCGATGTCGGAGGCGAGCAGCAGATTTTCGACCGAGGTAATGCCGCCGAAGAAGGACACGCCGGTCAAGGGACCGAACGGCCCGACAGGCTCAGTGCCAAAGCTGTAAACCGCCAGCGTGTCGTTGCCGTCGCCGCCGTCAATCGTCTCGCTTCCGGGTGTGGACGTGATGGCGATCATGTCATCGCCCTCGCCGCCATATATCTGATCGTCGCCGTCACCCCCGTCGAGCGTGTCGTTGCCGCCCAGGCCGTTGAGGATATCGTTGCCGCCCAGCGCCTCGATCAGGTCGTCGGCTGCGGTGCCATCGAGCGTTTCGCCATTGTTGGTGCCGAGAATGTCCACTGCCGCGCTCCCACGAATCGTAAATGATGCGGGGGAGCCGAATGGATGCCTGAGGCGAGGTTCCGGGGTATCGAACACACCGGTGCCGGGCGCCATGACGGCACCGACGGCATGGAAAAGCCGCGCTTCAGGCAACCCTCCGGTGTGTTGCGGCACCTGTCGGCACCACCCCCCCGTGTGAGCGCGGATATACCTTAACGGTTCGTTACGTATCAAGCAGATTAAGGCTGGTGCCGGTTCGGCGGCGCGCCATCGGTCGTCCAATATTGGGACGCCGCCGCCCTGCCCCGCCCCGTCGGGGAAAATCGTCCCCGCGCGGTCCGCCCGGCTTGCATAGCCCCCATGTTGCTTCTATGGCGTCCGTCACCGAACGGGCGTTGCCCTGGCTCGGTCGGGGAGTAGCTCAGCCTGGTAGAGCACTGTCTTCGGGAGGCAGGGGCCGGAGGTTCGAATCCTCTCTCCCCGACCACAAGCAACCACAGAACCTGCCAATCCCGATCTCCGGCCCAAACCGGAGCATGGCAGGCGCCGGGCGCGAGTTGAATTCGTTCTGTTTTCCAAGGAGATGGACGTGGCGACAAGCGCAAGGCCCACGGTGCTGGTGACCGGCGGCGCGGGCTATATCGGCAGTCACGCCGTTCTGGCGCTGCGCGATGCCGGCTGGCCGGTGGTTGTCATCGACAATCTGGTCACGGGCTTTCGCTGGGCGGTTCCCGAAGGCGTGCCGTTTCACGAGGCGGACGTGGCAGATGCTGCCGCCGTCGAGCGCATCCTGAAACAGCATGACATCCGCGCGATCATGCATTTCGCGGGTTCGGTCGTCGTCCCCGAGTCCGTCACCAACCCCCTGAAATATTACCGCAACAACACCGCCGCGAGCCGCGCCCTGCTGGAGAGCGCGGTGACATGCGGCGTGCCGCACTTCATCTTCTCCTCGACCGCGGCGACCTATGGCATCCCCGACGAAACGCCCTGCCGCGAGGACATGCCGACCCGCCCGATCAATCCCTACGGCATGTCCAAGCTGATGACCGAGGCGATGCTGGCCGACATTTCGGCGGCTCACCCCATCAACCATGCCATCCTTCGCTATTTCAACGTGGCGGGCGCCGATCCCGAAGGTCGGTCGGGACAATCGACCGCCGGGGCGACGCACCTGATCAAGGTGGCGGTCGAGGCCGCGCTCGGGCTGCGGCCGCATATCGCGGTGTTCGGCACCGACTTTCCCACCCCCGACGGAACGGGCGTGCGCGACTATATCCATGTCAGCGATCTGGCGAAGGCGCATGTCCTGGCTCTCGAGGCGCTGATTGCCGCGCCGGGAGAGAATCTGCTGCTGAATTGCGGATATGGGCGTGGTTTCTCGGTTCTGGAGGTACTCGACGCCGTCGACCGCGTGGCGGGCGTGACCCTGAACCGCCAGATGGGCGGACGACGCGCGGGCGATCCGCCGGCGCTGATCTCAGCCAATGCGCGCATAATGGACCGCCTGCCCTGGCGCCCGGCGCTCGACGATCTCGATACGATCGTCGCCCATGCGCTCGGCTGGGAGCGGACGCTCGCGAGCCGACGCGGCGCGCCGGCCTGACGCCTCGCTATTGCTTCGGCCGGAGTTTGAGCAGCCGGCCGCCGGGGCCATCCTCGAGCAGATAGACGAAGCCGTCAGGCCCCTGATCCACCGCGCGGATCCGCTTCATCGGAAAGCGCGCGACTTCCCGCGCGCCGGGCGTCGCGATGTCGACCACGACCAACGCCTTGCTCGACAATCCGCCGATCAACGCCTTGCCCCGCCAGCCCGGAAAGGCATCGCCGGTGTAGAAGATCAGGCTGGACGGCGAGATGACAGGGTTCCAACTCACCGCCGGGGCCTCGAACTCGGGCCGGGTCGGATGGTCGGGAATGTCGCGACCGTCATAATGGTCGCCGTTCGACACGACCGGCCAGCCATAGTTGCGGCCACGCTCGATCAGGTTCAGCTCGTCTCCCCCCTTCGGCCCCATCTCGGCCACCCACAGCCGCCCCTGCGGATCGAACGCCAGGCCGAGCGGATTGCGGTGGCCATAGCTCCAGATCGCCGGGTCGCCCCGGCCGGCGAGCGGGTTGTCGGGCGCGGGCTTGCCCTCGTCGGTCAGCCGCAGCACCTTGCCCAGCGTGGCCCGAACATCCTGCGCGGGATCGAATTTCTGCCGCTCACCGGTCGAGACATAGAGCAAGCCGTCCGGGCCGAAGGCGATGCGCCCCGCAAAATGGCCGTTGCCGGACACCGAGGGCGACGCGCGGAACAGCGTCTGGACATCGGCGAGCCTCTCCCCGTCGAGACGCCCGCGCGCCAGCACGATCGCACTTTCGTCGCCCGGCGCGGAATAGCTGAAATAGACGAGGCGGTTGCGAACGAAGTCGGGGTGGATGACGACTTCGCCCAGACCGCCCTGCCCCGCCGACTTGACCTCGGGCAGCCCCTGAAGCGGCCGGGGGTTCGACCCGTCCGCCGCGAGATGCAGCATTCGCCCTGCCTTTTCGGTCACCAGCATTGATCCATCGGGCAGGAAGGTCATCGCCCATGGCGAGTCGAAGCGAGCCACTTCCACTGTGTCGAATGCGACCTCCGCCGCCGGCGAGGCATTGTCGCCCGGCTGCGGCTGGGCCTGCGGCTGGGACGGGCTCCCTGCGGCGGTTCCGCCCTGCGCGCTGGAGTCGCCGCCGCCGCATGCCGCAAGCAGCATCGCCGCGATGAACGATCCGCCCGTTCCCTGCCAAATGCCACCGCGCTTCGCCATTGCCCTGCTCCGTATATACCGCTGTCCCGGTTCCAACGCCGCTGCGCACGCTTGGTTCAGCCATCCGCCGCCCGATGGACTTCGCGTCCCCGCGCCCCTACATGCGCGGTCCATGGAACGCAGCTTCGCCAAGATGCACGGTCTGGGCAACGACTTTGTCGTGATCGACGAGCGCGACGGCCCGGTCACGATGACAGCCCCACTGGCGCGTGCGCTCGCCGACCGGCGGACGGGCGTGGGTTGCGACCAGGTCATCCTGATCGGCGCCTCGACAAAGGCCGACGTCGCGATGCGGATTTTCAACGCCGACGGCAGCGAGGTCGGCGCCTGCGGCAATGCGACGCGCTGCGTGCCGCTGTTCCTGGGGGCCGACGTCACGATCGAAACTCAGGCCGGCCTTCTCCATGCCGAGCGCCGGGACGACGGCGCATCGGTCGACATGGGCGCGCCGCGCTTCGCATGGGATGCCATTCCGCTTGCCTATGCCATGGACACGGGCGTGATGCCGGTCAGCTGGGAAGACCTGCCCGCACCGTCAGCGGTCAATGTCGGCAATCCGCATGTCATCTTCTTCGTGCCCGATCTGGCGGCAGTGGACACGGCAAGGCTCGGCCCGCTGATCGAGACCGACCCGCTGTTCCCGGAGCGCGTGAACGTCAACTTCGCGCAAGTGCTCGGTCGCGGCCATATCCGCCTGATCGTGTGGGAACGCGGCGCGGGCCTGACCCAGGCCTGCGGCACGGGAGCCTGCGCCACCGCGGTCGCGGCGGTATCGCGCAGGCTGTGCGATGCGCCGGTCACCGTCACGCTTCCGGGCGGCGACCTGACGATCGACTGGCGGCCGGGGGAGACGATCCGCATGACCGGCCCGGCCACTTATGTCTATTCCGGGCGGATCGACCTGTCGCGCCTGGCATGAGCGGGCCGGAGATCATCACGCTCGGCTGCCGGCTCAACATCGCCGAAAGCGCGGCCATGGCCGAGGTCGCGAATGGCCATGACGATCTCGTCATCGTCAACAGTTGCGCCGTCACGGCCGAGGCGGTCCGCCAGACCCGCCAGGCGATCCGCCGCGCCCGTCGCCGCCGCCCCGATGCGCGGATCATGGTGACGGGCTGCGCCGCCCACACCGATGCCGCCGCCTTCGCCGCGATGCCGGAAGTCGCCCGCGTGATCGGCAATGGCGAGAAGCTCGCCCCGCGATCGTGGCTCCCCGAGGCAGAGTCCGATCCTGCCGCCGACGCCGACATGGTGGCCGAGGTGGCGCCGCATCTCGCGGGCAGCTTTGCCGAGCATACGCGCGGCTTCGTCGTGGTCCAGAATGGCTGCGACCATAGCTGCACCTTCTGCATCATCCCCCAGGGCCGTGGCACCAGCCGCTCGGTGCCAGCCGGAGCGGTCGTCGATCATGTCCGGCGGCTGGTCGAGAGCGGCGTCCGCGAGATCGTCCTGACCGGCGTCGATCTCACCAGCTACGGGCACGATCTGCCGGGAGCGCCCACGCTCGGGCTTCTGGTCGAACGCATCTTGGCGGGTGTACCGAGCCTGCCGCGCCTACGCCTCTCCTCGCTCGACGGAGTCGAGATCGACGAGCGGCTTTTCGAGTTGCTGACCGGCGAGCCCCGCGTGATGCCGCATGTCCATCTTTCGCTTCAGTCGGGCGACGACATGATCCTCAAGCGGATGAAGCGCCGGCACAGCCGTTCGCAGGCCATCGCCCTCGTCGAGCGGATGCGCGCGCGCCGCCCCGATATCGCGGTCGGGGCCGACATCATCGCAGGCTTCCCAACCGAAACCGAAGCAATGTTCACAAACAGTCTCAACATGATCGCGGAGTGCGGGATCGTTCACGGCCATATCTTCCCCTATTCGCCGCGCCAGGGCACACCCGCCGCGCGCATGCCGCAGCTCGACCGGGCGATCGTCCGCGACCGCGCGGCGCGCCTGCGTGAGGCATGTGCCAATACAAGAAATCAATGGCTTGCAGGACTAAGCGGAGGCATGATCTCAGTTCTTGTGGAAGCCAGCGGCCAGTCGGGCCACGCCGAAAACTTCGCGCCCGTGTCGCTCGATCGCCCCGCGACGGCGGGCGCGATTCTTTCCGCCCGCGTCACCGGGGTTGAGCATGGCCGCCTGATCGCGCAAGAGGTTCGGCATGGCTGACCCTAAAACGCCGACATCCTCCTGGCGCGACAAGCTGTTCGGCGGTTTCCGCCGCACCTCCGACAGGCTGGGCGAGAACATCACCGGGCTGTTCAGCAAGGCCGCGCTCGACGAACAGACGCTCGACGAGCTGGAAGAGGCGCTGATCGTCACCGATCTCGGCCCCGCCATGGCCGCGCGAATCCGACAGCGGCTCGCCGAGGGCCGCTATAACCGCACGCTGACCGAGGAATATCTTCGCGAGATCCTGGCGGAGGAGATCGAGGCGGTTCTGAAGCCCGTCGCCGTCCCGCTGGAAATCGACGCCTTTCCCCGACCGCACGTCATACTGGTGATCGGCGTCAACGGATCGGGCAAGACCACGACCATCGCAAAGCTCGCCAACCTGTTGCAGGAACAGGATTATTCGGTCATGCTCGCGGCGGGCGACACCTTCCGCGCCGCCGCCATCGGCCAGCTCCAGGTCTGGGCAGACCGTGTCGGCGTGCCGCTCGTCTCCGGCAAGGAAGGCGGCGATGCGGCGGGCCTCGTGTTCGAGGCGGTCAGGCGCGCGACCGAGGTCGGCACCGACGTGCTGATCGTCGATACCGCCGGTCGCCTTCAGAACAAGCGCGAGCTGATGGACGAGCTGGCAAAAATTCGCCGCGTGCTCGGCCGCCTGAACCCGGAGGCACCGCACGACGTTGTCCTCGTCCTTGATGCAACCACCGGCCAGAATGCGTTGAACCAGATCGAAATCTTCCGCGACGTCGCGCATGTCACCGGCCTCGTCATGACCAAGCTTGACGGCACGGCGCGCGGCGGCGTGCTGGTGGCGGCGGCCGATCAATATGGGTTGCCGATCCATGCGATCGGCGTCGGCGAAGGGCTTGACGACCTCAAGCCCTTCGACCCTGCGGAACTGGCCCGGGCGGTCGCAGGAGTGGCTTATGCACGCTGACCGACCGGAGGAGCCGCAACTGACGCCCGCCGACAGCGCGCCCATCGCGGTGCCTGCGCCAAAGGAAAGCTGGCTGCCGATGGCGCTGGACTTCGGGCCATTGCTGATCTTCTTCCTGACCTACAAGTTCGTCGGGGTGTTCGCCGGCACCGCCGCGTTCATGGCCGCGATCACCGTCGCGGTCATCGTCTCGCGGGTGAAGTTGGGCAAGGTGTCGCCGATGCTCTGGCTTTCGGCGGTCCTCGTGCTGTTTTTCGGATCGCTGACCATCTATTTCCACGACGAGAGCTTCATCCAGCTCAAGCCGACGCTGATCTATGCCTTTTTCGCGCTGATGCTGATCGGCGGCTGGATGCGCGGGCGACCGCTTCTCGAATATGTGCTGGGCCATGCCTATCAGGGGCTGAACCGCACAGGCTGGCTCAAGCTGTCGCGGAACTGGGGCGTTTTCTTCGCCGCCATGGCGGTCGCCAACGAAATGATGCGCCTGATGCTCAGCTTCGACACATGGCTGGCGATCAAGGTATGGGGGGTGACTTTGGTTTCGCTGGTCTTCGCCGTGGCCAATGTTCCGATGCTGATGAAGCACGGCTTGGACCTCAGCGGCGGGCAGAAGCGTTCGGAAGGCTAGGTGCGCCTGAAAACGACACAGAATCCGAGGATCACAGATGACCACCCAGTCCCGCACCGAACGACGCCCGCTCATGACCCGCATCGGCGAGCGTCTGAGCGAAATGGGAGATCGTCCGGGCATGCTGTTCCTCAAGGAGACGCTGTCGCACCCGAAGATGGTCGGCGCGATCATCCCGACCTCGCGCGTCGCGGTCGATGCCACATTGGCCGGGGTCGACTGGGAGCGCTGCCGCCTGTTCGTCGAATATGGGCCGGGGACCGGTGCCTTCACGCGCCGCGTTCTGGAAAAGGCGCATCCCGACGCGCGGGTGATCGCAATCGACCTCAATGCGGACTTCATCGACTATCTGCGTCGCAGCATCTCCGACCGGCGCCTGAACGTCGTTCGCGGATCGGCGGAGGATGTCGAGCGCATCATCGCCGCCGATGGGCACCAGGCGGCAGACTATGTGCTTTCGGGCCTGCCCTTCTCCACGCTCCCCGACGGCATCGGCGACCGGATCGTCGCCGCGACCCGGCGCAGCCTGCGTCCCGGCGGCCAGTTCCTCGTCTATCAATATTCGCTGTTCGCCAAGAAGCTGCTCGACCGCGAGTTCGATCAGGTCGAATGCGACCGCGCCTGGCGCTGCGTTCCGCCGCTCAGGATCATGCGCGCGACCCGCACCGCCTGATCAGCGTTCGGGTTCAGGGCGTTCGCTGCGGAAGTTGAGCCGCCGCGTGACGGTGTAATCCAGCACGCCGACCAGCAGATAGCTGATCCACCAGCGCAGCCGCGCGACCGGTCCCGCCATCGCGGCAAAGCGTGGGCCGTCGATCCGCTCGCAATCGCCAAGCGTCCGCTCGAACAGCGCGCGCGCCTGGCGCGCGAACGCCGCATCCTCGATCCGCAGCATGATTTCCATGTTGAGGAACAGGCTGCGCAGGTCGAAATTGGCGGAGCCGATATGGACGATATCGTCGATGACGATGCATTTCATATGCAGCTTGGCTGGCACATATTCGTGGATCGCGACACCCGACCGGAGCAGCCGGCGATAGAGGTGCCGCGCCGCACCCACCGTCATCATATTGTCCGACCGCCGGGCCAGGATCAGCCGCGCCGATCCGCGCCGCGCGACCCGGCCGAGTCGCCGCAGCAGGCTTGGCCCCGGCGAGAAATAGGCGGCGACCATGTCGATGCGGCTGGCATGGTCGAGGTCATGCTTCACCTGCCGCGCCCAGCCACTCATCCGCCGCGTCGGCCCGCCGATCAGCCATTGCATCCTGCCCTCGACGGGGTGCCAGTGACGCACCAGCCGCCGCAGGTCGCGAAAGCGCGGGCGCTTGCCGAGGGTCCACCGCGCGAGGCCGTCGAACCAGCGCTGAAGCTCGGCTACCGCCGGCCCCTCGACGCACAGCCCCAGATCGCACCAGCGCCCCGGATCATCCTCGGCGGCGAAATAGCTCGCCTCGACATTGAATCCGCCGACCAGTGCCTGGCTGGCGTCGGCAATCGCGATCTTCTGATGGTTGCGGATGAGATAGCGCGTAGAGCGGCGCGCGCCGAACCGCGCGAAGGCGACTCCGGCCGCCTTCAGCGGTTCCCAGAAGGCCTCTGACGTCGCTCCCGCCCCGAACGCATCGACCAGCAGCGTCACCGCCACCCCGCGTCGCCGCGCCGCGATCAGCGCGTCGCGAACCGCCGTCGCATCCGCATCATCGGTAAAGATGTAGAAGCAGACCGACAGGTCACGCTGTGCCCCGTCGATGAGCGCGAGAAGCGCCGCCCGCCGTTCCGGCCCGTCGGCGATCAACGTCAGGCGATTGCCCTCGACCTCGACCGCCGCCATGCCGTCAGGGGCAGGACCGCCCCGGCTGCTCTCCTCCAGTCCCATGCCATCCAGCTAGAGGCCGCCCCGGCGATTGCAAGCCGCGACTGCGTCAGCAGGGCCTGAGGCGCCTTTGATTGACTTGGGCTGCCCTTGCTGCTAGCCGGTCACGCTTTCCCGCCCCACACATTACAGGATTTTCGCTGATGGCGCGCGTTACCGTCGAGGATTGCATCGACAAGGTCACCAACCGCTTCGATCTGGTGCTGCTGGCCGCCCAGCGCGCGCGCGCCATATCGGGCGGCGCCGAGCTGACGCTGGACCGTGACCGTGACAAGAACCCGGTCGTCGCGCTGCGCGAGATTGCCGAGGAGACGGTGACCCCGGTCGAGCTTCAGGACGATCTCGTCGCTTCGCTGCAGAAGGTCCAGATCGACGACGACGACACGCCCGACGAGATCGGTTCGCTGTCGCGTTCGGCCGAGGCGCTTCGCCTCACCGCCGCCACGCCCCCGCGCAACCACAATATCGGCGGCGACTACGACGGCTGAACCCGGCCGCTACGCGATCCGGTAATAATCTGCCACCCGGTCGAGCGCGAAGCCGAGCACCAGCTTGCCGGCGCGCGCCGGCCAGCCGAGCGACGCTTCCGCCGCCGCCAGCCCCTCGCACGCGCAGACCACCCGCCACAGCACGTCGCTGAGCCCCGGCCCGGCGGCTGCGAGCGCGGCATTCACCCGGACGCGCGCACCGATCGCGCCGATGCTGCGCGCCGGAGCCTCCGGCGCCGCTCTGCGTCCCCGCGACGGCGCGGCGGCATGATCCCACGACATGGTGACCCGCGCGCCTAGCCCCGCGCGCTCCCAGTCGGCGCGCAGCGACTCTCCGGCATCGAACTGTCGCTGCGTGATGTAGCCGCGCGCCCTGAGCCAGCTGATCGGCGACTCGCCCAGGTTGACGGTCACCCGGCGGGCCACGCCGTCCATGTCGTCGATGACACGCTCGGCGAGATGCGGGCGTGCAGGCGTGGCCTTGGCTCGGCCGGTCATGGTCTTGGGCATCGCGTCCTCCTTCAAGAATGGCGGACGTGGGATGCTTAGCAATCGGCGCTGTAGGACAGGGGCAAGCCGCCGCGGGTCGCGGGTCCTGACCGGTTGAGCGGCAAGCTTTAGGAAAGTTTGGCGAAATGGCGCTATGCTGCCGCGCATGACACTGCGCGTGCTCACCCTCTCGACGCTGTTCCCCGACATCAGCCGGCCCAATTTCGGCGTGTTCGTCGAGCGGCAGACTCGTGAACTGGCGAGCCGGCCCGATACCGACGTCACCGTCATCGCGCCGGTCGGCCTGCCCCCCTTCGGCCTCAGCCGCATGGCGCGCTATGCCGCGCTCAGGGCGCTGCCGGCCGAGGAGCGCTGGCGCGACCTGACCGTCCATCGCCCGCCCTTCCCGGTCGTACCGATCATCGGCGGGGCCTTCCACACGGCCGCGATGAGCCGGGCGATCCTTCCCCTCGCCCGTCGCCTTCACGCCGAGCGGCCGTTCGATGTGATCGACGCCAGCTTCTTCTATCCCGACGGACCTGTCGCCCGGCGGCTGTCGCGCGCGCTGGGCATCCCCTATTCGGTCAAGGCGCGCGGTGCCGACATTCAATACTGGGGGCGTCGCCTCGATACGCGCGCGGCGGTCCTCGCCGCAGGACGCGATGCCGCGGGCATGCTCGCCGTATCCGAAGCGATGCGCCGGTCGATGATCGCGCTGGGCATGGATGGGGACAAGATCCGCGTTCACTATACCGGCGTCGACCTCGACCGCTTTGTCCTCGCAGACCGCGACGCGGCCAAGGCGGAGCGCAACCTTGCCGGGCCGGTGATCCTGTCGGTCGGCGCGCTGATCCCGCGCAAGGGGCAGGACCTGCTGATCCGGGCGCTTCCCCGCCTTCCCGGCGCGACGCTGCTGCTGGCCGGCCATGGCCCAATGGCGTCGAGTCTGGCGCGGCTGGCCAGCGAATGCGGCGTCGGGGAGCGGGTCGCCATGCTGGGCGCGGTCCCGCACGCGCAGCTGCCCGGCCTCTATGCCGCCGCCGATGTGATGGCGCTGCCGTCCGCCTCCGAGGGGCTGGCAAACGCCTGGGTCGAGGCGCTCGCGTGCGGGACGCAAGTGCTGACCTGCGACGTCGGCGGCGCGCGCGAGCTGATCGACCGGGCCGAGGCCGGGTTGATCGTCGAACGCGATGTCGATGCCATAGCTGCGGGTCTGGCGGGGATGCTTGGCTCGACGCCCGATCGTCAGAAGGTCCGGGAGACCGTAGCGCGATTCACCTGGTCGGCCAATGGCGATGCGCTGCGGGAGCATCTCGGCATCTGCGCCGCTCGCGCATCAGCGTGAGCATAGGTAGGCCCCCTCAACCGTCATTCCCGCGAAGGCGGGAATCCAGCGTCAAGCAGGTCAGCGGGTCTGGCTCTGGATTCCCGCCTTCGCGGGAATGACGGCCAACAGGCCAGGTTAATCCAACGCCATCAGCGCCGCGACGATGACCCGTTCCTCCTGCCGCAGCACGCCCCAGGCGCGCGCGGCGGCGCGGCTGTCCATCGCCTCCACGCCGATGCCGCGCGCCTCTATGACCGCCACCAGCGCACGCGGCGGCTGTTGAAGACGGCTTCCCGTGCCGAGCAGCAGGAACTCCGGCGCGGGCGAGAAAGCGAGCACCGGTTCGAGCAGCGCGAGGTCAAGCGCCTCCACCGATGCCGGCGCATCCCAGCTCCACGCGCGCTCGGGCGTCAGCATGACGCCGCCCGCATGCACATCGCCATCGACGCGGAATCCCGCGCCGGCAAAGCCCCGGATGACGGGGCCGGATGCGACGCCGGTACGGTTGAACTCCACGGGATGCGAGCCGCCGCCGGTCAGGGCAGCGGCTTCTCCCCGATGCGCTCGGCACCCGCCGCTGCGCCCGACTTGGGGATGAAGCTGTCGGGACCGACCTTGGCCCACACCAGCACCGGCGCGGCCATGTAGATCGACGAATAGGTGCCGATGAAGATCCCCAGAAGCATCGCCGCCGTGAAGCCAAAGATCACCTCCGGCCCCAGCAGCAGGAGCGCGACGAGCGTGATGATCATGGTCAGCGACGTCATGATCGTCCGCGCCAGCGTCTCGTTGAGCGAGAGGTCGAGGACGTCGAGAATCTGCATCTTGCGATATTTGCGGAGATTCTCGCGTATCCGGTCATAGACGACGATGGTGTCGTTCAGCGAATAGCCGATGATCGTCAGCAGCGCGGCGACGATGTTCAGGTTGAACTCAAGCTGGGTCAGCGCAAAGAATCCAAAGGTCAGCGCGACGTCGTGGAGCAGCGCGAACAGCGCGCCGATGCCGAACTGCCATTCGAACCGGAACCAGATATAGACCGCGATCGCCAGCATCGCGGCCAGCATGGCGTAGGCGCCGGTCTGGAACAGCTCGCCCGACACCTTGCCCGACACCGTATCGACGCTGCCGAAGGTCGCTTCGGGATAGCGGGCGCTGATCGTGTCCTTCAGCCGCTCGGCGGCGGCGTTGGCAGCGCCCTCGCCGCCTTCGGGCAGGGCCGTGCGGATCGACACGTCGCGCGGGGAACCGAACTGCTGGATGTTCGCGTCCTCGATCCCGCTTGCCGCCACCGTCTGGCGAAGCGCGTTGAGGTCGACCGGCTCGGAAAAGGTCACGCGCACCATCTGGCCGCCGACGAAATCGACACCCAGGTTGAGGCCGCGCACCGCGACCAGCGCGATCGAGGCGATGATCGTGATGAAGCTGATCGCCATCGCGACATTGCGCCACTTCAGGAATTTGAAGTTGGTGTCGTCGGGTACGAGCTTGATGAGGCGCATGGCTCTCTCCCCTCAGATCACGAGGGTCTGCGGCCGCTTGCGCAGCCAGAAATGGACGAACAGGCGGCTAAGCGTGACCGCCGTGAACACCGACGTGACGATGCCGATGGTCAGCACCACCGCGAAGCCCTTTATGGGGCCGGAGCCGAAATAGAACATCAGCGCGGCGGCGATGACATTGGTGATGTTGGCGTCGAAGATCGCGCGGCTCGCTTCCTTGTAGCCCGTCTCGATCGTCTGGATGATGCCGCGCCCGCGCCGCTGCTCCTCGCGGATTCGTTCGTTGATGAGAACGTTGGCGTCGACCGCTGCACCGATCGTCAGCACGAAGCCTGCGATGCCGGGCAGCGTGAGCGTCGCGCCCATGATCGCCATGATGCCGACGATCAGCAGGATGTTCACCACCAGCGCGATGTCGGCATAAAGGCCGAAGCGACCGTAGGTCAGCACCATGAAGACCAGCACGGCGAGCGTCGCGACGACGCAGGCGAGAACGCCCTTGCGGATCGAATCGGCGCCGAGGTCGGGGCCGACCGTACGCTCCTCGACCACCGTCAGCGCGACGGGCAGCTTGCCCGAACGCAGCGAAATGGCGAGCTGGTTCGCGGTCTCGACCGTGAAATTGCCCGAAATCTGTGCCGAGCCGCCCAGAATGGGCTCGTTGATGTTGGGCGCGGAGAGGACCACCCCGTCGAGGATCATCGCGAAGGGACGACCGACATTCTCCGACGTCACGCGGCCGAACTTGCGTCCGCCCGATCCATCGAAGCGGATGTTGACCACCGGCGCGTTGGTTTGCGGGTCGAAGCCCTGGCTCGCATCGGCCAGCTCGTCGCCCGACACCATCACCTGCCGCTTGACGGCAATGACCGGCGACCCGCCGGGATTTTCGGGATAGGGCAGGATCTCGCTGCCGATCGGCGCGCGGCCCGCCGCCAGCTCGGCGGGATCAGCGGCATAATCGACCAGCTTGAACTCGAGCTTGGCGGTCCGGCCCAGCAGGTCCTTGAGAGCGGCGGGGTCCTGAAGCCCCGGCACCTGGACGACGATGCGGTTCGATCCCTGGCGGATGATCGTCGGCTCGCGCGTGCCCAGTTCGTCGATACGCTTGCGGATAACCTCGGTCGCGACTTCCATCGCGCCATCGACGGCGGCCTCGATGCCGGCATCGGTCGGAGCGACAGTGATTTCCTTGCCGTCGCGCACCGTGACATTGAAGTCGCGCTGGCCGGTCATCCCGGCGCCCTGCGTCAGCGGGCGGATGCGCTCGACCGCCGCGTCGACCTCGGCACTGTCGCGGACCATGAAGCGCAGCACGCCGCCGCGCGAGCTGATGTCACCGACCGCGATGCGCGGATCGCCCCGGCGCAGCTCGGTGCGGATCTGCTCCTCCATGCTTTCGAGCCGCTGCCGCGTGATCTCCGCCGGGTCGGCTTCGAGCAGGATGTGGCTGCCGCCCGACAGGTCGAGGCCGAGATTGACCCGCGCCTGCATGAACGAAGGCAGTTGCCGGACCGTGGCGTCCGACAGGAAGCTGGGGATGGAAAACAGCACGCCAACCACGATCGTGGCGACGACGAGCCAAATCTTCCAGCGCGGAAAGTCGAGCATGAAGCGGCGTTCTTTCGCGTCAGTCGTTCGCGGGCGCGCCACCGGGGGCGAGAACATCGGTGAGGGTCGACTTGACCGCCTTGACCTTCACCCCTTGGCCCAGCTCGACATCGACATAGGTCTCGTCGACGCGAACGACCTTGCCCACAAGACCGCCGCCCGTGACGACCTGGTCGCCCTTCTTGACCGCCGCGATCTTGGCCTGATGCGCCTTCATCCGCTTTTGCTGCGGACGGATCAGCAGGAAGTAGAAAACGACACCGATAAGTACAAACTGCCCAATGAGCATAATCATTGATCCACCGCCAGCGGCGGGCGCGGCGGCACTCTGGGCGAAAGCGGGGGAAATCAGCATGGGCGTAGCGTTTCTCTGTCGACCGGCGGGATCGTCGCAAGGCACATTGCCCGCGCGTTCCTCGGAAGGCGGGCGGCTACCATATGGGGCAAAGCGGCGCAACCGGCATCGCCCCCGATACCCCCTGGCGCGAATATGACGCACCCCGTCAACCATAGGCTTGCAAGTCGCCGCGCTTCCCCGTAAAGCCCGCGCCTCCGGTCGGGACGTAGCGCAGCCTGGTAGCGCATCACACTGGGGGTGTGGGGGTCGGAGGTTCGAATCCTCTCGTCCCGACCAAACTACCGAATATTTGCAATGGGTTATGCGGGCAGTAAAAGCTGCCCGGTTCCGGTCACAGCAACGCCCAGCACCCTCATCTCCGAGGGACGAGAGCTAGGGTCAGGACCCACTGATCAGAGCGCGCCGATCTGATTCAGGCTTCGTGAGGAGACTGGATGAGCGACCTGTATTGGCTGACGGACGAGCAGATGGCGCTCTCGCCGTATTTTCCCAAGAGCCACGGCAAGCCCCGGGTTGATGATCGCCGGGTGTTGAGCGGGATCATCTGTGTGAACCGCAACGGGCTGCGCTGGCGCGATGCGCCGAAAGACAACGACCCGCACAAGACGCTGTACAATCGCTGGAAACGGTGGGGCGACAAGGGGGTATCCCTGCGTGAAAGCGAGTGCTCAGGCATGAACCCTCCGGCCGTCCACTGCACTCGGGAATCCTCCAGTACTCGGCCGCGAACCTAGTCTATGCGGTCAGACGGGATCGGGCGGCAGATCGACGATACGGAAAACGGCCCCTGATCCGCCATCACGCACGAGGTCAACCCGCGCGCCATCCCAGTGATAGTCGAGGTGCCGCCCTTGCAGGGGGTTTGACGCGCAGTCAGGGTAGAAGAGCGCAACGCATTCCCCACCGGGGTGCCGGATGCTCGGGTAGACAATGCCGTCCGATCCCGCGTCCCTGAGCTGCCGCGAGAGCGCTTGGGACGAGGCATGGCGGTGGGGATCAAGCGCAGGAACCGGCTCCCCCTCCCGAGTTCGGAGATCATGCAAGTCTGCAGCGACCGACAGGACGATTTCCCGAAACTGCGAGGTCCAGCCGGGTGCTTCCTTGGTTCGCGCCATGAAGCGGACATGATGGTGGATCGTCTCGAACAGCGCAGTCTCGAAACGCTCGGCAACGTAAAGGACGCCGTAGCTGCCATCGGTGAAGCGGCTTGGCCGGTCAAAGCTGACGTGGGTGAATGGCGCCATGAGGTAGGAGGCGCCGTTGCCGCCGACGCGTCGGTCCGCTGGAACGAGGTCGAGATTCCCAATCGTGGCCATGACGCGGGGATTGGTCTTCTGCTCTGCCGAAATGAGCAGCGGCCAGTCGGCCGGATCAGCTATATCCTCGAAAAGGTCGATCGGCGGAAAGGCACTGCGGATAATCCGAACAGCGCCCTTCCACTCAACTCGAGAAACCGGGATATCCGCCGTTCCGCTCACCAGCCACTGCGCTCGGCGTCGAGGTAGCGGCGCACCCGCATGATGTCGGTGAGCTCGCCTCCCAGCAATATGTCGAGCGCACAGGCTCCATCGAACGCATGGTTCGCCGCCCTGATCCAGGCATAGCCGCGCGTTGCCTCCGAGAAGATAATCCGAAGCGCTTTGTGGATGCCTAAGAGGTTGGAGAGACGCGCACGCCCATCACGCGAAACGCGCCCGGGACCTTCCGACTTCCATCGGCGATAAGAGCGCACCGGCATGTCGAGCAGAGTGGCAGCCTGCTCGTCAGTCAGCTCCCATTTGCCAAACAGATTGAGGACCGCCCGGAACATGGCAGCTGCCTCATCCTGGGTAATCGGATCGGGACGGAAAGTGGTAACGGCAGTATCAACGGGTTGCAGAGCCAGCATGGCATTTCTCCATATGGCAGTGTATATTCTCAATAATGCCATTTGGCAACAGTCTATGCGAATGGTGCCAATCTGGCCATCACGCTCGTCGCGCCTTCGACCGGCACAAAGAGCCGGGTCTGATAGCGGACAGCCTTGCGCTTTGTACCAGTCGAGACGGGCTACGCTCCAACCGTTCAGCTCAATGCGCTGTGAGCCGTTGACCAGGCTGCGTTTGACCATGCGTTTCTCCCGGCCCGCGAATTCCATGGCCCGGCCATTTGGCAGGACGGTCTGGACAATGTCATCGGCGGACAGCGTCTGCTTGCGCTCGAGACCCAGCGCCCGGCAGAGATCCAGCACGCAACGGGCCGGAACCTCACGGCCAAGGAACGAACGGCCATCCGCTGCCGATATGCGGTTCACCCTCACGAAATCAGACGGGAGCTTGTCCCAGACCGGAAGCAGGAGGTCCGTGGCAAGATAGAGGCGCTCGCGCTTGTGGCTGGTCCGAGCTTCCTCCACCTCGGATGACCAGGCATCGCGGAAAGCGTCGGAGATATCCTCCCAACTACTCTCAGCCAACTGATCCTCGGTGATGTGACTGCGTTTGAGCGGACGCAGCAATTCGAAGCGGGAAACGCGCGTGCCGTCATCGGCAAGAATGCTGCGAGCGGGCACGAGCAAGGCGACCCGTCCTGAACGGGCGTTCCGAACAGGCCGCTGCCGCTACCCAGCGATGCCGTGGAGCTCCTCGAGCCGCTTCAGCGTGAGCGGCTTCAGGGCTCTGGCAATCTCCAGTTTCAGCAGGTGGTTGGTCGCTGCTGAAGCCGGATCTGCGCGCAGCAACGTGTCGCACAGGACCGCGAAGTCTTCGACCGCGATGGTCTCCAGGCCAAGAGCGAGTGATCCGGCCTGACGGGCGGCATCGATGCGGGCTTCGACAAGCTGAGGATCAGCGTGCAATAGGCACCCCCTTCGTGGGGTGATCGGCGTGCAAA